>JBCNVI010000009.1:0-46566 GCA_039630235.1 Candidatus Hydrothermales bacterium
ATTTCTGGATTATATGGATTTTTGTATATAAAATCAAAATAATAGGTATCTTCAGGACTTTTTAATGTTGCTCTTGTTCTTAAAAACCACAAAAATGTTGGAATGAAAAAAATTGTTGCTGAAATTAAAAAATCTTTAAATTTCTTTCTGATTAGAAGAAGCGTAAATAGCCCAAAAACAAGGGCAATTCCTGAATTTCTTATAAAAAATGTTATTGTTGAAAAAATCGAAGAAATGAAATAATTTCCCTTCAATACAAAATATATTGCTAAAAGAGAGAAAAAAAGAAAAGTTGATTCAGATAGTAACTTACTACTATAACTGATTAGAATTGGAGTAACTGAAAAAACAAGTACTATCCAAAAATCTTTGATTATAAAAATAAGAAAAATAAAAGAAAAGATAGAAGAGATGAACGGAAGGATTTTTAAAAATGATTCATTTAATCCAAAAACTTTATAGAAGGGAACAAGAAGTAAAGGAAAAAAGGGTGGGAAACGGTTATGAGGAGGAGAAGAAACTATATGTAAATTAGAGTAACTCTTATGATCAGCAATAGACTTAGCAAGTATCATGTAAACAACATTATCCCCTCCCGTATCAACCTTTATATCAAAAAGCAAAAGACAAAATAAAAGATAAATTAAAAAGGGAACCAGAAATAAAACCCTAAGTTTTAAAGACTTTTTTAAAATCTTTTTCATTTGATCATTTTAAAGGGATCTAAAATTTGATCAATTTCTTTTGCACTTAAAATCTTCTCCTCTAATAGCATCTCTTTGAGTGTTTTTTTCTCCCTCTTTGCCTTTAATACTATCTTCGAAGCTAAATCATAACCTATCTTTTTTGTAAGAGGTGTTATAAGTGCCAAACTCATCTCAGCATATCTCCTACATACATCTTTATTGGCTTTTATCCCTATAAGACACTTCTCGTTAAGTATACTAACCCCCCTCGTTAAGATCTTAATTGAATTTATTGTAAAAAATGCTATCAAGGGCATCATCATGTTAAGTTCAAGAGGTCCAGTTTCAGATCCTATTACTACAGAATTATAAGCACCATGAACAAAGGCACATATCTGTATCATCATCTCAGGAATTACTGGATTTACTTTTCCTGGAATTATTGAACTACCTGCCTGAAGAGTAGGAAGTTCAATCTCATTTAATCCTGCCAAAGGTCCACTTGAAAGAAGTCTTAAATCGTTTGATATTTTCATAAGTGAACTGGCAAGCGTGTTTAAAGCTCCCATAAGCTCAACCATACAGTCTCTTGAGGAAATATACTCAAATTTATTCTTTGCTTCTCTAAATTTAATTTTTGTTCTCTTTGAAATTTTTTCACATATTCTCTTTCCAAACTCTGGATGAGCACCCAAACCAGTGCCAATAGCAGTCCCTCCAAGAGGTAAGGCACAGAGGCTATCATAGACTTTCTTTATTCTTTTTATGTTACTTTCAATTTGAGACCTGTAACCTGAAAACTCCTGTGCAAGAGTCATCGGCACTGCATCCTGAAGATGAGTTCTCCCAATCTTTATAACTCCCTTAAACTCCCTCTCCTTAACTTTAAATGTTTTCGCAAGATTTTTAAGCTCCAAAATTAAATTGTCAAGTAGTATTCTACAGGCAATTTGCATAGCCGAAGGAATTACATCATTTGAGGATTGCCCCATATTTACATGGTCGTTAGGATGACAGGGGCTTTTGCCACCTTTTTTTCCAGTTAATATTTCATTAGCTCTTCCTGCAATTACCTCGTTAACATTCATATTTGTGCTTGTCCCCGAACCTGTTTGAAAAATATCCAACGGAAAATTATCACTTAGTTTACCTTCATAGATTTCCTCTCCAGCCTTTACTATCGCTTTGTAAATCTTTTCATCAAGATTAGAAAGTTCATAATTAACCTCAGCCGCACAGATCTTTATCAAAGCTATCGACCTTATAAGCTCAAAGGGAACCTTAAAATCAGAGACAGAAAAATTCTCTAAGGCGCGTTGAGTGTGTGCTCCGTAATAGTACCTATCTAAAACTTCTACCTTCCCGAAGGAATCTTCCTCTATCCTTTTACCACTCAACTTATTAAATCATCAATGTTTTCTAAGAGTTTCTCAATTTCCTCTACTTTCAAATCCCCCATATGCCCTATTCTAAAGGTTATGTTCTTAAGTTTCCCATAGCCATTTGCTATCTTAAACCCCCTCTCTCTTAATTTATCTATTAAATTAGGAACATCAATATTCCTGTTATTTTTTATTACAGTCACAGTGTTGCTTTCAAACCCCTCTTCTGGAAATAGTTCAAATCCCCTTATTTTTGCCCATCTTCTTACTTTTTCTGCCATCTCATAGTGTCTTTTATATCTATTTTCAATACCCTCCTTAAGCATTCTGTCAAGTTGAACATCTAAGGCATATAAAAGAGAGATCGCTGGAGTAGCTGGTGTCTGCCTTCTCTCATCGTAATATCTTTTCATTTCGAGAAAATCGAAATAGTAGCCCCTATCCTTCACCTCTTTAGCCTTTTCTAATGCTCTTTCACTTACAACCGTGACAGTTAAACCTGGAGGTAAGGCAAAGCACTTTTGAACACTCGCAAAAATTACATCAATCCCCCAGTTATCAATTAAAATTTCTATCCCCGCTAAAGAACTTACAGCATCAACCAAAATAATGGTTTCAGGAGATACGCTTTTTACCGCTTCTATTATCTCCTTTAATGGATTTGTAACACCTGTTGAGGTTTCATTATGTGTTATAAGAATTGCCTCATACCCATTATTTTTAAGCTCCCTTTCAACCATATCAGGCTTTATTGCTTTACCCCATTCAACCTCAATACTCTTTACCTTTTTTCCACATCTTAGGGCAATATCAGCCCACCTGTGGGAGAATGCTCCACATACCGTTGAAAGAACTTTCTCCTTAACAACATTACGTATAGAACCTTCCATTACACCAGTAGCGGAGGAGGTAAAAACAGTAACGAAATTCTTTGTTTTTAAGAGCTTGGTTAACTTCTCTATTATCCTTTCATACAGAACAGAAAAATCTTTCTCTCTATGACCAATCATCCACCTTTTCTGAGCTTCAAGCACCTCCTCCACAACCTCCGTAGGCCCAGGGATGAATAACTTTTTCCTTTTTTCCATTACTAATTATAAGAAAATGTTTCTCTGTGTCTCAAAAAAATGTATCAAAGATACACAAAATAAAATAAAATTCGTATGGAACAGAATTTGCTTATAATTGTTAAAGTTAGGTTCAAATCCGGAGGGCACGTAAAAGGAAGATGGAACATTTTGTAAGAACAATTAAATATGAAAGAGAATTAAATAGGTCTTTTACAAAGGAAGTGTTAAGTATGCCGGGTTGTGAAGGTTTAACCAGTTGCATTCAATGTGGAACATGTTCTGGGACTTGCCCTGTTTCTATTTATATGGATTACCCACCAAGAAGAATTATCGCAATGGTTAGGGAAGGTTTTAAAGATGAGGTTTTATCCTCAAAAACCATTTGGCTATGTGCCTCCTGTTACGCTTGTACAGTTGAGTGTCCTCAAAACATAAAGATAACAGATATCATGTATACCTTAAAAAGAATGGCTATAAAGGAAGGAAAATACCCTAAGGGATTTCCCATTCCTATTCTTGCTAAAGCATTCTTTGATATTGTTGTAAGCAAGGGTAGACAAACTGAATCAAGACTTGTTATGAATGTTTGGCTAAAAATCTCTCTATTTAAAATTTTAAAGAACTCTCTATTTGGTCTTAAACTTTTAAGAAAAGGAAAACTTCACTTTAAAGAAGAAAAAATAAAAGACATAAAATCTTTAAAGACTTTGCTTGAGGAGGTTAAAAAATGAATGAGAATAAAAAATTTTTTTATTATCCAGGATGTTCTCTAAAAGGTACAAGTCTTGCTTATGAGAAGTCTTTACTTGCTGTTTTCAGGTATTTTGGTTTTGAAGCACCAGAACTCCCAGATTGGAATTGTTGTGGAGCAACAAGCTATATGTCTATAGATGAAATGGCAGCCTTTTCCCTTGCGGCAAGAAATCTTGCTATAGCAGAAAAAGAAAATAAAGATATTGTTGCACCATGTCCAGCTTGCTACGCAGTATTAAATAAGGCAAAAAAATATATTGAAGAATATGAAGATGTAAAAAATGTAATACTTAAAGGATTAGAAAAAATCGGTCTAAAAGAATACTTCAAAGGATATGTAAAAGTAAGACACGCTCTTGATGTGATCATAAACGAAATAGGTATAGAAAACATAAAGTCAAATATAAAAAGAAAACTGAATGGCGTAAGAGTTTTCTCCTATTATGGATGTCTTCTTGTAAGACCCTTTACCGATTTTGATAATCCGAGATATCCTACTAAGCTTGATGAACTTATTAGAGCCACAGGGGCTGAAACAGTAGAAAGTCCACTAAAAACAAAATGTTGTGGTGGATCTTTAACTGGAACTCTTGAAAGTGTGGGACTTAGGCTCTCCTATCTTATAATTAAAGAGGCAAAAAGAAGGGG
This sequence comes from Candidatus Hydrothermales bacterium, assembly GCA_039630235.1. Taxonomy (NCBI): domain Bacteria; kingdom Pseudomonadati; phylum Caldifarciminota; class Caldifarciminia; order Caldifarciminales; species Caldifarciminales bacterium. The sequence goes on from JBCNVI010000009.1 coordinate 4,540, forward strand.
GGCTCATCTGATTGTAACGGTATGTCCTCTTTGCCAATTTAATCTTGAAGCCTATCAAGATAAAATGGAAAAAACCTTTAATGATAAGTTAGGTATACCAGTTATATTCTTTACCCAACTTTTAGGAGTTGCCCTTGAAATAGATAAAAAAGAGTTAGGTTTTGAACATAGTTTAATTTACCCTGATATTTTATATCAAAAAGCATTAGTTTAAAAGGAGGTTTTGAATATGAATAAAATAAGGGGAGACGGGGAAATTAGAGTGGGTGTTTATGTTTGTCATTGTGGAACAAATATAGCTGGAAGAGTGAACATAAAAGAGGTAGTTGAGTTTGCCTCAAAACTTCCCTACGTTGTTGTTGCAAGAGAGTATAAGTATATGTGCTCCGATCCTGGTCAAGAATTAATTAAAAACGATATAAAGGAGCTGAAATTAAACAGAATAGTTGTAGCTTCGTGTTCTCCTCATCTTCATGAGCATACATTTAGAAAGGCTTGTGAGGATGCTGGACTAAATCCCTTTAACTTTCAGATGGCGAACATAAGAGAGCATGTTTCTTGGGTAACAAAAGATTCAAAGGAGGCTACTGAAAAGGCAAAGGCAATGGTAAGAGCTGCTGTTTATAGGGTGGTTTTCCATGAAAGTCTTGAAAGAAAATCTCAAGAGATACATCCAGATGTGTTAGTAATAGGTGGTGGAATAGCAGGAATTTCTGCAAGCCTTGTATTAGCCGATGCCGGTAAAAAGGTATATCTTGTTGAAAGAGAGCCTTCAATAGGTGGCCATATGGCAAAATTTGATAAAACTTTCCCAACCCTTGATTGTGCCTCATGTATTTTAACTCCTAAGATGACTCAAGTTAAAGATCATCCCAATATCGAACTTTTTACTTATTCTGAGGTTGAAGAAGTTGATGGTTATGTAGGTAACTTCACTGTTAAGATTAGAAAAAGAGCTAGATACGTTGATATTGAAAAGTGTGTAGGTTGTTATGAATGTATTGAGGCCTGTGTATACAAAGAAGGAAAGTTTCCTGATGAGTTTAATGAGGGTCTTTCAAAGAGAAAACCGATTTATATTCCCTTTCCACAGGCAGTTCCCCTTGCAGCAGTTATAGATCCAGCAACATGTATACAGTTTTTATCAGGTAAGTGCAAAAGGACTTGTCAACAGGCCTGTGAAAGAGGAGCAATAGACTTTAACATGAGAGATGAAATTGTGGAAGTTAAAGTAGGAGCAATAATTGTAGCTACTGGCTTTAAAACATTTGATCCTTCAAGAATCCCACAGTATGGTTACGATAGGTATCCAAATGTTTACACTGCCTTAGAGGTTGAAAGGCTTGTTAATTCATCAGGACCAACTGGTGGAGAAATTATTCTAAGAGATGGTAGAAGACCCCAATCAGTTGGAATAATTCACTGTGTTGGTTCAAGAGACAAAAATTACAACATCTGGTGCTCAAGGGTATGTTGTATGTACTCTTTGAAACTTGCCCATCTAATCAAAGAGAGAACCAATGCAGAAGTCTACTGTTTCTATATCGATATGAGAACTCCTGGAAAGGGTTATGAAGAGTTTTATCACAAATTAATGGAAGAGGGTGTTCACTTTATAAGGGGTAAGGTTGCAGAGGTTACAGATTGGGCTGTTACACCGGAGGAAGAGGGAAAACTTATTATAAGAGTTGAAGATACACTTATAGGTGTTGTAAGGAGAATTCCTGTAGATATGGTAGTTTTAGCTGTAGGACTTGAACCACGAACTGATGCTGATGAGATAAGGAGACTTTTAAATATATCTTGTTCAAAAGAGGGTTGGTTCCTTGAGAGGCATCCAAAACTTGCTCCAGTAGCAACCTTTACAGATGGAATTTTCATTGCTGGAGCATGTCAAGGTCCTAAAGATATACCAGATACAGTTGCTCAAGCTGAAGCAGCTGCAGCTCAAGCTCTAGCTCTTATAGATAGAAAGAGAATTGAACTTGAACCAAATACTGCATGGATCGATGAGGAAAAGTGCTCTGGGTGCCATATATGCATTGGTCTTTGTCCTTATTCAGCCATCTCTTATAATGAAGAAAAGAAAATTGCTGTAATAAATGAGGCTTTATGCAAAGGTTGTGGCGTCTGTGTGGCAGCATGTCCTTCAAAGGCTGCTCAACAGAGGTTATTCCTTGATGAACAGTTATATGCCGAGATTGAGGGAGCCCTACTTTGAAAGTTATTTAATTTAAAAGGAGGTATAATAGATGAATAATAATAACAATAAGTTTGAACCCAAAATATTGGGAATCTTTTGTAACTGGTGTACTTATCTTGCTGCTGATTTAGCCGGTGTTTCAAGGATGGATTATCCTGCAAACATAAGAATAGTTAGAACTATGTGCTCTGGAAGAGTTGATCCTCAGTTTATTTTCTGGGGTTTTAAAAATGGTGCAGATGGGATACTTATAGGGGGGTGCCACCCAGGTGATTGCCACTATATTGAGGGAAACTATAAGACTTTGAGAAGATATCTTCTTTTAAAAAGAGTTTTAAAAGAAATAGGAATAAATGAAAAAAGACTAAGACTGGAGTGGATATCTGCTTCAGAAGGTGAAAAATTACAAAGGGTAGTAAGGGAGTTTACAGAGGAAATAAGGAGTTTGGGACCCATAACTGAGGATAGGGCTTTTAAATTAAATTTGATAGAACATAAAAAGTAATGGGGGTAAGATATGGCAGAAAAATCAAAGGTAGCTTTTTATTGGTGTGCCTCCTGTGGTGGATGTGAGGAGGCTATGGTTGACTTGGCAGAAGATATTTTGCAGGTTGTAGAAAAGGCTGAGTTTGTTTTATGGCCAGTTGCTATGGATTTTAAAAGAGAGGATGTGGAGAATCTAAAGGATGAGGAAATTTTAGTTACATTTATTAACGGTGCAGTAAGAACATCTGAACAAGAGGAGATGGTAAGACTTTTGAGAAAAAAATCAAAGATACTCATTGCCTTTGGTGCCTGTGCCTATACCGGTGGAGTACCAGGACTTGCTAATTGTTACTCAAGAGAGGAAATTTTAAACTTTTATTATAAAAGCGGTGACACTGTATTTAATCCGGAGGATAAAAAGCCAACACCTCATTTTATTGAAGGTAATTTTGCTTTTGAAATACCAGAATTTTATGGTAGAGTTTATGCAGTTGATCAGGTTGTTGATGTTGATTATTACATTCCTGGCTGTGCACCAACAAGAAAAGTTGTAAAAAATGCAATAGATGCACTTTTTTCATCTCAACTTCCTCAAAAGGGATCTATTTTGGGAGCAAGTAGTAAGAGCTTATGCAACGAATGTCCTCTAAATGAGACAAAACCTGAAAAAATATATGTGAAGAAATTTAAAAGAGTTGATAAAACTCAACCTGAACCTGATAAATGTCTATTAATTCAGGGTTATCCTTGTCTTGGTCCAGTTACAAGAGGAGGTTGTGAGGCTTTGTGTGTTAAAGCTAACTATCCTTGCACAGGTTGTTTTGGGCCTTTAGATGATGTTAAAGATTATGGAGCTAAGGCTGTTTCTTTTCTTGCATCAATAATTGATTCAAATGATGAAAAAGAAATAGAAAAAATTATAGATGAGGGTCTTTCAAACCCTCTTGCCATAGTTTATAGATATTCTTTACCAAAATCTTTAATTTTTGATACAAAGATTAAAAAAAACGGAGGTTAAAAGATGATGCAACATAAAATAACCATTGATCCAATAACAAGACTTGAGGGTCATGGTAAAATTGAAATTTTTCTTGACGAAAAGGGGAACGTAGAAAGAGCTTTCCTTGTCGTCCCAGAACTGAGAGGATTTGAGATTTTCGTAAAGGGTAAACCTGCTGAAGATATGCCTATAATAACAGCTAGAATTTGTGGTGTTTGCCCAACGGCTCACCACATGGCAAGCACAAAGGCATTAGATGACTTATATAAAGTCCAACCTCCATCACCTGCGAAAAAATTAAGAGAGATGCTATACAACATGTTTATGCTTGAGGATCATGCTCTTCATGTTTATATCCTAGGTGGTCCTGACTTTATAGTTGGTCCAAAGGCTAAAAAGGCAGAAAGGAATGTCTTAGGAGTAATTCAGAAAGTTGGTCTTGAGGTCGGGAAAAAGGTTATATCAGTGAGAAGAGAAATAAGAGAACTGATGACACTTCTTGCAGGTAAAGTGATACATCCTGCCTGGGGAGTACCTGGTGGAGTTACAAGAGGAATAAAAAAAGAAGAAGTAGTAAACTTTATAAAAGTTGCTGAAAAAGGAGTTGAATTTGCCCTGTTTACTCTTAAGGTCTTTAAAGATATCGTTCTTTCAAATAAGGAGTACGTTGATCTTATTTTATCAGATGCCTATACCCATAGAACTTACTACATGGGACTTGTAGATGAGAATAAAAAGCTTAATTTCTATGACGGTAAAATAAGAGTAGTTGATCCTGAGGGTAAAGAATACGCTTTATTTGATGTGAGGAACTATAGAGAGTATATAGCAGAACATGTCGAGAATTGGACCTACATTAAGTTTCCCTTCTTAAAGAAAGTTGGGTGGAAGGGTTTTGTTGATGGCAAAGATTCCGGTATATACTCTGTAGCACCACTTGCAAGGCTTAACGCTTGTGAGGGTATTTCTACTCCTAGAGCTCAGGAGGCCTATGAGGAGTTTTATAAAACTTTGGGAGGAAAACCTGTTCATCATACACTTGCTAATCATTGGGCAAGAGTAGTTGAAATGATTTATGCTGCAGAGAGGTTTCTTGAACTTGCTAAAGATCCAGAGATTACCTCAGATAACATAAGAAATATTCCGACAGAGACACCTACCGTGGGAATAGGAGTTGTAGAGGCACCAAGAGGTACGCTTATACATCATTATGAGACAGATGAAAGAGGGTATATAACAAAGGCAAACTTAATAGTGGCAACTCAGAATAATTCAGCTCGTATTTCTATGTCGATCGATAAGGCTGCAAAGAGTCTTATAAAAGAAGGAAAATACGATGAGGGAATTTTAAATATGGTAGAGATGGCGTTCAGAGCCTATGATCCCTGTCATGCCTGTGGTACCCATTCATTACCCGGTAACATTCCTGTTCTAATAAACATAAGAAATAAAAATGGCGAAATAATTAAAACTATAAAAAACTTTGAGTAATCAAAGGAAAAATGTTATTTTAGGGCTTGGAAACACGATAAGAGGGGACGACGGGATTGGTATATACATAGCGGGATTTTTAACTCGAAAGTACAAGGATCTAGTAGATGTGGTGTCGACAGAGGAGATGGGTCTTTCATTGCTTGACTTTCTCTCTCCCTATGAAAAGGCAATAATAATTGATAGTATATACACCGGAAAGCAGGATGTTGGAAATTTATATATATTCAATGGAAAAGACATACAAAGTAATGGAATAAAAAGTAATCATTACGTAGGGATTCCGGAGCTTATTCAAATTGCTAAGAAGTTAAAACTACCTTTTCCAAGGGAGATTCTTATTATAGGAGTCTCAGTTGAAAATCCCTTCACTATTAGACTTTCTCTCTCTGAGAGTTTAAAAAATAAAATACCGGAAATTTTAGACAAAATAGAAAAAATTATTAAGGAGTTTTTTAAAATTTAAATAAAAAATAAAAAAAGCCATGAAAACAGATATTGAAATTGCAAGATCAATCAAATTACAAGATATAAGGGAGGTTGCTGAGAAGTTAGGTATAGACGAGAAATTTTTGGAGTTATATGGAAAATATAAAGCGAAAATAAATTTGGATTTTTTAAAAGATAGGGCAAGAAGGGCAAAGTTAATACTTGTCACAGCCATAAGCCCTACACCGTTTGGTGAGGGCAAAACAACTGTTTCAATATCGCTATCTATGGGATTCTGGAAAATAGGTAAAACTTCAGCTGTTGCCCTAAGAGAACCATCACTTGGTCCCGTATTTGGAATTAAAGGAGGAGCAACAGGTGGAGGATATGCCCAGGTCTTACCAATGGAAGATATAAATCTTCATTTTACAGGAGACTTTCATGCTGTTACCTCAGCTCATAATCTACTTTCAGCAATGATCGATGCATCTATTTTCCATAAGAATTCCTTAGGAATAGATCCAAATAACGTGTTATGGCCAAGAACTATTGATATGAACGATAGATCCTTAAGAGATGTGGTAATTGGACTAAATCCAATCAAAAACGGTCCTTTAAGACTTGAAAAGTTTGTAATTACGCCAGCTTCTGAGGTAATGGCAATTTTAGGTTTATCTAAGAATTACGCTGAACTTAAAGAAAGACTCTCAAATATACTTATAGGTTTTACCTTTAAGAAGGAGCCAGTATTTGCAAGAGACTTAAAGGCGCAGGGTGCAATGACTGTTCTTTTGAAAGATGCTATAAAACCTAATCTTGTTCAAACAACCGAAAATACACCAGCGATAGTTCATACAGGACCTTTTGCAAATATAGCTCACGGAACATGTTCGCTTGTAGCAATTGAACTTGCCTTAAGAGCTTGCGATTATACTGTTGTTGAAAGTGGTTTTGGCTCTGATCTCGGAGCAGAAAAGTTTTTAAACATAGTAACAAGAGAACTTAATGTTATCCCAGATTTAGCGGTTCTTGTTGTTTCAATAAGAGCCTTAAAGTTCCATGGTGGTATTAAAAAAGAAGATTTAAAGAGGGAAAATGAAGATGCCCTTGTTAAAGGTCTTGATAACCTAAGGGCACACCTGAATATACTCAAAAATACTTTTGGAATCAGAACCTGTGTGGCTATAAACAGATTTTCTTTTGACACAGATAGAGAAATAAAAGTTGTTCAAGATTTTCTGGATAAAGAGAAAGTTCCAAATGCAATATGTGAGGGGTTTTTAAAGGGAGGAGATGGTGCGAAGGATCTTGCAAAAAAGGTGATTGAAGTTATTGAAAGAGAAGAAAATAACTTTAGAAGAGTTTACGATGTGAATATGGGTATCAAGGATAAGATAGAGAGGATTGCAAAAAATGTTTACGGTGCGGCTTCTGTTCATTATTCGGATGAGGCTTTAAAGAAGGTCGAGTTATGTGAGAGGTTGAATTTTAAGGACTTTTATATATGTATGGCTAAGACTCAGTATTCACTCTCTGATAACTCTAAACTAAAGGGCTGGCCGAAAGGTTTTGAGATTAAGGTTGATGATATAAGAATTAAGTCTGGAGCTAAGTTTTTAGTTCCTCTCTGTGGTGACATACTTGAGATGCCTGGACTTCCAGAACAACCAGCTGCTACGATTATTGATATGGATGAAAATGGCGTAATTTCAGGCCTCTTTTAATGCATGAATACTCTTTAGCTACAAATTTAATAGAAATTTTAAGGGAAGAGAAGAAAAAAAGGAATATAAAAAAAATTTTAAAAGTTGAATTAGAGTTTGGTAAGTTGGCATCCGCTGAACCACTGATTTTTAAAGAAATTTTTGATATAATAAAAAAAGATACAGAATTTGAGGAAACGGAACTTATAATTGATCTGATTGAACCAGAAGTTAAATGCTTAAATTGTGAAAAAGATTTTAAAGCCGATACTTTTCCCTTTTTATGCCCCTACTGCGAAAATATGGGAGGTGAACTGCTAAGAGGTGATAAGATAACGATGAAAAGTTTAGAAATAATAAAAGATTAGTATATAAAAAATTTTAAACTTTTTTAAAATTTGAAAGTTTTTGAAAGCTGCTAAGTAAATCTGTTAAAATTAGTTATGGCAGAGGTAATAAAGGAGAGTGTCTCAATTTCTATACTTAAGGTTAATGAAGAAATTGCTAGTGAATTAAGGCACTTTTTTAATCAAAGAAGAATTTTCACTATAAATTTAATATCTTCACCTGGATCAGGAAAGACGATGCTCATTGAAAGGTTGCTTGATTATTTTGATAAGGAAAAGGTCTTTGTTTTTGTTGGTGATATTGAAACAGAAAGAGATGCAAAAAGAATAAGAGAAAGGGGTGGAAAGTCCTGCCAAATTATAACAGGTAACACTTGCCACTTAGAAGCTATAATGATAAAAAAGGGATTATCTTTTTTAGAAGATGGTACTGAATATTTATTTATAGAAAACGTAGGAAACCTTGTCTGTCCTGCAAGCTACGATCTTGGCGAACACCTAAGAATCTCGATGATCTCAACTCCTGAAGGTGATGATAAGATTCTAAAGTATCCCAAAGCTTTTTTAACCTCTGATGTTTTAGTTATTAATAAAATAGATCTTTTAAAGTACTTGCCCTTTGATATACAAAGAGTTGAAGAGGAGGCAAAAAAAATAAAAAGGGAGATAAAGATTTTTAAAACCTCTGCCTTAACGGGAGAGGGTGTTAAAGAACTTGCAGATTTTATAAAAAAGGAGCGAGAGGGAAGATTTAAAGATTGAAAAAAAGATTTTTAATAAGGCTGCAAGGAAAAGTTCAAGGCGTGGGATTTAGGCCTTTTGTATATAGGATTGCTTTAGAAAATAATTTAAGCGGATTTGTCAAAAACAGCACAGAGGGCGCTGTCATAGAAGTTGAAGGTGAAAGTAAAAATTTGAAAAAATTTATAAGAGAACTAAAAGAAAAGAAACCACCTTTAGTTGAGTACACTCATATAGAAATAAAAGAAATAGGGATTAAAAACGATCACAAGTTTGAAATTGCCAAATCTGAGGAAAAGGGAGAAAAAATAGCCTTAATTTTACCAGATATTGCAATATGTGAAGATTGTAAAGAAGAGATCTTTGACGAAAAAAATAGAAGATTTCACTATCCCTTTACAAACTGTACTAACTGTGGACCAAGATTCAGTATCATCCAGAATATTCCCTATGATAGAAAAAATACTACTATGAAGATATTTGAAATGTGTAAAGAATGTAAGATGGAGTATGAGGATCCCCTCAATAGGAGATTTCATGCTCAACCTAACGCTTGTCATGAATGTGGCCCCCAGGTCTTTCTATTAGATAACAGAGGTAATCTCTTATATGAAAAAGAAAAGGCTATTGAGGAAACAGTTAAAATTTTAAAGCTTGGTAAGATAGTAGCAATTAAAAGTATAGGTGGATTTCAACTTTTAACAGATGCAACCAAAGATGAATCGGTGTTAGAACTACGAAAAAGAAAAAAAAGAGACGAAAAACCTTTCGCATTAATGTTTAAAAGCTTAGATCATTTAAAAAAGTATGCCTATGTTAATAAAATTGAAAAAGAGATTCTACTATCTTATTCTTCGCCAATTGTTATTTTAAAAGCAAAAAAGAAAAATAATCTTTCAAAATATGTTTCCCCCTATAATCCTTACATAGGGGCTATGCTTCCCTATACTCCACTTCACCTTTTATTAATGGATAAAATCGATTTTCCTCTAGTCTGTACTTCCGGAAACATATCAGATGAACCTATAGCCTTTGACAATGATGAAGCATTTCACAGATTAAAAGATATAACCGACTATTTTTTGATGCATACAAGACCTATAGAAAGGTATATCGATGATTCAGTAGTTAAGGTGGTAAATAAAAAAATTTTAATGATAAGAAGAGCAAGAGGTTATGCCCCTTTACCTATAATAGTAGAAAGAAAACTACCGCAGATTTTAGCCTTAGGTGCTTACCTTAAAAATACTATAGCAATATCCAAAACAGATAGAATTATTGTTTCTCAGCATATTGGTGATCTTGATAATGAAATTTCTTTTAATGCTTTTAAAAAAGTTATAGAGGATTTTAAAAATCTTTTTGAATTTAAACCTGAGTTTATTGCCTGTGATGCTCATCCTGAATATTTGTCTACAAAATACGGTGAAGAATTGAGTAAAAAAGGAAACATACCGCTGATGAAAATTTTTCACCATCACGCCCATATTTCTTCGTGTATGGTAGAAAACAGGCTCGAAGAAGAGGTTTTAGGTGTAGCCTGGGATGGGACAGGATACGGAAAAGATGGAAAAATCTGGGGAGGTGAATTTTTAATCTGTGATTTTAGGGATTTTAAAAGGTTTGCAACTTTCAGAGAGTTTGGAATTTTGGGGGGTGACAAGGCAATGAGAGAACCAAGAAGAAGTGCAATAGGAATTTTATATGAAATCTATAAGGAAAAAACCTTTGAAATGGACATTGAATCCATTAAAACACTATCTGATGAGGAAAAAAACATTTTTAAAACCTGTTATGAGAAAAACATAAATATTTTTAAGTGTACTTCAGTTGGTAGAATTTTTGATGCGGTTTCTTCGCTACTTAATTTAAAACAAAAGATTACCTTTGAGGGTCAATCAGCTATGATACTTGAATGGTTAGCTGAGGACTTTAAAAAAGGTAAAATAGCTCACTATGACTTTGAACTTGTAGGTAGTGATCCTATTGTTATTGACTTTGTTCCAATAATTGAAGGAATATTAAATGACCTGAAAAATAATGTTAACAAATCTTATATAGCTTTTAAATTTCATGTGACGTTAGCAGAGATAGTTAAAAAACTTGGAGAGATAGCTGGTAATTACAAGATTTTGTTAAGTGGAGGTGTTTTTCAAAATAAACTTCTTACTGAACTTATATTAAAAAAAGTTAAGAAAAATAAATTATATACGCATTCTTTGATACCGCCTAATGATGGTGGAATTTCACTTGGTCAAATTATGATTTTATATCATAACTTATAAAACCAGAAACTGTTGTAAGTTGTTAATTTACACATAAATTTAAAACCGACTTTTTGTAAAAATTCTTTTATCGATGGATTGATAAAATCTTCAACAAGTAGTATAATTTCTCTTGAATTTTTAGTGAGGATTTTTTCAGCACCTTTTAAAACTTTTTCTTCAAAACCCTCAACATCAATTTTCATAAAAATAATGTCGAAATTTTCTATTTCATCTTTGATAACATTATCGAGTCTTTTTGTCTCTACTATAATTTTCTTTGATTTAGGAGGAATATTAACTATTGAGCTGTCTCCTGGAGAAGCTTCATCATAATTTATTGTTATGCTATCTTCAGAGTCTGACAGCGCAAAATTAAAGGATTTTACTATATCTTCAAGGTTATTTATTTTGATGTTCTGTTCTAACAATTCAAAGTTATAGGGTACTGGTTCAAAAGAAAATATTTTTATTTTTTCTTTAAATTTATTGCCAATTAAAATAGAATAATAACCGAGGGCTGCTCCTATGTCTATAAATAAAACTTTTTTATTTTTTTTAAGATATTCTCCGATTTTTTTGATTAAGAAGTTGACGTCTCTTCTTTCGTAGGCAGGTGAAACAGAAGCAGCATCCGATGTCTTTTTTCTTGTTTTGAATTTCCCAAACTTCGTTACTATTAAATCATCACTAAAAAAGTAGGGAAAATTTTTTCTATAATCAATAAATTTATAAAAAGAATAAACTAATTCGTAAATAAACATTTTGATTCTTGGTTTTTTGACCTCAAAGGGTATTATCGACTTGTAAAAGAGGTAAGAAATATAGAACAAAATTTTTTCTTTCAAGCTAAAATTCATTCTCTTCTATAAATTTTTATATCTTCAAACAGTTTTTCCTGCACACATTTTATTTTTTCAAGCCTAATAAGTTCAAGTAAAGCAAGAAAAGTAACGATTGCCTCGATTTTACTTTTTGCACTTAATATTAGCTCACTAAATAAAATAAAATTTTTTTTATTCAAGCTATCCATTATAAGCTCTATTTTTTCTTCAATTTTCGGAATTTCAGGTAACTTTTCCTTTATTTCAGGTACTTTCTGAATAAGTTTTTCAAAAATTGAAAAAAGTATAGATGGATCTAATTTTTCCTCCTCTGATACTATATACTCTGTTTCTTCTCTTGTAAACATCTTTGACATTGTTTCAAGTCTTTTAGTTAAAAATTCGATAATTTCAACAAAAGATACACTCTCTACTTTTACCTCCTCTTTATTGTCGATAGTTTGGTTCTCTTTATATCTACCAAAAAGAAGATTAGTTTTATATAGCATAAAAAAACTTAGGGCAAATAAAAATTCAAGCTTTTCTCTAAAAGTTAATTCCTTTTCCTTTAAATAAAATTCCGCGAACTCCTCTAATAAAATTGATATTTCTATTTTAAATGGGTCTATTTCTTTTGATAAAAGCCATTTTAAAAGTATCTCGAGTGGTCCATAATAGTACGTTGTTTTTATAACTGCGTTCATCTTAAATTAAGATACATAAACTTAAAAATCTTTTTCTTTTCCTCAAATTTAACGAAATAGACTCCAGAATTTTTGAAATTATTTAACCTTATAATATTTAACCCTTCATTTAAAGTAGAAATCGTTGCTGTTTTTCTACCAGAAATATCATAAAAAATTAGTTTCCCCTTCCCATAGGTCAATATTTTTAAATTTTTCTGGTAAGGATCAATAAAAGGATTGGGATAAATTCTTGATATCCCCCTAAAAGTATTTTTTTGAGTTAAATTTAATTTACCTAAAATTCTTTCTCTCTTTGATAGTAATGAATCAAAGTTCTCCCCGGCAAAAAGTACGTATACTAAAGAATCTGGTGGAATTATTTTCTTTGAAATATAAATCGAATAATCTCCTATGTCTTTCCAAAATCTCTTTAGCTCTCCCTTCATAAGAGAAAACTGTATAGAATCTGGCAATCCACCATAAGGATAGACAAATTCCTCATTCTTAATTATTCCGCATAAGGAGTGTTCATCAATATCTAATAAACCGAAAACAGGCCCTTCAGAGATTGAGGTAAATAAAATTTTTGAGGCACTATCATAATCAGCATAATTAAAAAGTGGAGACTTAATATCAGGATCTAAAAATGTGGCAAGATAAACCTCCTCACTTAAAAAATTCTCTGTTTTTAAATTTATTAGAAAACCCTCATTTAAATCTCTAATTTTTACCTTTAGAACATTTCCCTTTGGGTGCTGGGAATACTCATCTTTTATTTTAAAAACTATATACTCTCCCTCTTTATTAAAATAAAAGCGACCATCTTTTAGGGGCCTTGTATCTCTATCATCAATATTAAATTTTTCATAAAATCTGTCAACAACATAGTTATAATCATTTCCAAAGGCGATACTGCCGTAATATAAAAGATTACCAAAATTTTTAAAAACAAATCCTATTCCTTTTTTTTGATCTGAGCTTGCAAAACCTAGTGCTCCAGTAGCTGATATCGAAAAAGTATAATTTTGATTTCTAAAAGTTATTAAAGTATCAGAAAAAACTTTTTTTAACTTAAATAACTTCGAAAAGTTCCTCGAACTTAATGAAAAGTAGATTTCTAGAGTATCTTCAGGATAACTTAATAAGATTCCTTTAGTAAAGAATTTAACGTTTCTTCTAACCTGCGGGAATTTAAAAAGAGTATCAAAGAAAAAAATGTTTGAATTATTTAAAATTTTTATTTTCACACTATCGTTTAGTACTCTGTTCGAAATTAAAGATACCCCTATTTCAAGTGTATCTGAAGGAAAAGGTGGAGCTGTCTTTGAATCTACATAGAAATCCTCAACAGCGAAAATTAAAGTATCATATCTATTTATTACCTTAATCAACTCTTCAAGATCTATGTATCCGTATCCCTCTTCATAGTTAGGATAGGCTCTACCATATTTTCTTTTAAGGTTTTCTTTAAAGATCTTAGCGACGGAATCAGGAGTTAAAAAAGGATTATATTCAAGTAACAAAGAGAGTGCCCCTGCAAGTATAGGTGAGGAGGCGCTTGTTCCATCTGCTGTTACAAAACTTTTGTTTAAAAAAGCTCCCTTTATGCTTTTTCCAGGTGCAATTAAAAGTGGAGATAAAAAATTCCAATCTTTAAAAAACCAATATGAGGTATCTCCCCAAGGCAGTGAAAAAGGTGAGGGCCCTCTAGATGAAAAGTTTGTGACATTAAAGTGCGAGTCGCAGGCTCCAACCGAAAAAACAAAAGGGTAATTTGAGGGTGATGAAGTTGTTCCTGATGATGGCCCCTCATTACCAGCCGCAAAACATAAAAAAACTCCCTTTTTCTTTAAATAAAATAGATCAGGAAAAAATTCATCAAAGTTTGGATGAGTTCCAAATGAACCATTTAAAATTCTAATAGAAAGTCCACTTTCTAAAAGCTCTGCAACATAATCAAAAGCTTCATGTATATCTGAAACAAACCCTCCATATTCAGAAAAAACCTTTAAAACTATTATTTTTGACTCAGGTGCGATTCCTGCTGAATCCCCAACAACAAGGGATGCAACAAATGTACCGTGTCCAAGCGGATCTGAAGGCGGTGAGTAACTTACAAAGTCTTTAAAACCGATTACTTTTCCTTTTAACTCAGGATGAGACGTATCAACGCCCGTATCAATTATTACAATTATATTCCCTCTTCCCCTAATATTTAGTTTATAGAAAGTGTCAGCTCCTATAAACTTTTTGTGCCAAAAACTTTTAACATAATTTGAATGAAGAAGTTTAGGTAAAGGGATAAGATGATCATATGAGTAAGGTATAGAAAGTTTCTGAAACTCATCTAAAAGAGAATCCGGAATTTCAACGAGAATTTTTTGTGATAAAATAAGTTCCTTTTTAATTTTAATTTTATCTTTCAAATTGCTATTTAAAGAGTAAATTTTTTGAAGAAATTTTTCCTTTTTGTTTTCTATTTTTTTCTTAAGTTCGTTAAATGAAAGATTATATTCTTCTCCTAAGGAAATAATTAGATTGATTGAAAATATTAAAATACCTATCAAATTCCGCCTGAGATAACTCTTATCAGTTCTATTTCGTCGTCATCTTTTAAAACTTCATCTTCCGTTAAAACTTCGCTGTTTCTAATTACAATGTATTCTTCTGGATTAAAGTTAAGTATTTTGAAAATATCGTATACCCTGTAATTTTCTCCCTCAATTATTTTTATTTCACGACCTATTTTTACTTTCATAGATTAATTATTTAAGAAAAAAGAGTCTAACTGCAACAAACATTAGGAAAATAGCAAAGAGTTTTGAAAGCTTTTTTGTGGGAATCAGATTCGCAATGAAGGCGCCAAAATAAGTTCCTACAAAAAGTCCCAGTGCTATTATAAGGGATGCCTTTAAATTTACATTGTTATTTCGCATGTACTCAAGGAATCCGAGAATTCCTACAGGTAGCAAGAGAGATCCTAAGGATATACCCTGAGCAAGGTGTTGGTTCATTTTAAAAATCAAAACAAGAGAAGGAATAATAATAAGCCCTCCTCCAATACCAAAGAGTCCAGAAAGTATCCCAGCAAAAATTCCTATAAAAAGTAAAACGACATTTTGAATCATATATATATATTAAGGGATGTTGAAAACCAATTTGAATCAAATGTATTATATTTACTTAAAAGGAGGCGCTATGACTGGTTTAAGATTTAAATTATATTTACTCCTTATGATATTTTTTGGACTTTTATATGTTGTTGCTTCTTTAATCGGGTATGCTATAGGGATTAAAAGTTTTTACTTTTATCTTCTTATGGCTCTTTTCTTTACCTGGGTGCAGTATATGATTGGACCACATATTGTAGAGCTTATGATGAACGTTCGGTATGTTGATAAGACTGAGGAACCTTGGCTACATGAGGTAGTAGAAGATCTTTCAAGAAGAGCAAATATTCCCAAGCCAAAAATTGGAATAGCAGAAATCAGTTTGCCCAACGCTTTTGCCTTCGGTAGATCCCTAAAAGATGGTAGGGTCTGTGTAACAAGAGGAATATTAAAACTTTTAAACAAGGATGAACTCAGAGCAGTCTTAGGTCATGAGATATCACATCTTAAAAACAGAGACGTAATGTTTATTACGTTACTTTCTGTTTTACCACTTGTTCTTTATCTCATTGCTAGGAATCTTATTTTCATAGGAATGTTTGAAAGAAGGGATGAAAGAAGTAGTGGTAACTTGCCCTTAGTTTTGGTTGGTTTCCTTGCATTTATTCTTTATTTCATAACTAACTTACTTGTTTTGTATGCATCGAGAATAAGAGAGTATTTTGCTGACACAGGTTCAGTAAGCTTAGGATCAAGACCAATCCATTTGGCCTCTGCACTATATAAGCTTTCTCTTGGAAGTGCCAGGATGGATAGAGAAGAAGTGAGACAGTATGAGGGGATAAAGGCCTTCTTCTTAAACGATCCTTCAAAGGCCTTAAAGGAAATTAAAGAGCTAAGGGAAATAGACATAAACTTAAGTGGGAAAATAGAGGAAGATGAGCTTATAGCTTTAAGGAATAAGAAAGTAAAACTTTCCTTTGCAGATAAACTTTTAGAGCTTCTGTCTACTCACCCAAATATGCTTAAAAGGATAAAATATTTATCAGAGCTAGATAGGAGGATCGCGTGAGGAAACTTTTAATTTTTTTAACTTTTACCTTAGGATGTGTTGCTTTAATTGAAGAAAAAAAGGGGCCACCTCCTCATGCAAAGGCCTATGGCTACAGGGAAAAGTATTTATTTTGGTACTATCCCTCACTTGAAATTTATTACGATGTAAAAAGGGATATCTACATAGTTATGGAAGGGGGCAATTGGGTAGAAGTTAAAACAAAACCTAAGGGTATTGAAATTGCAGAATATGTAATTATAGAAACTTCTGAAGATAAGCCCTGGAAAAAACACTCCTATTATAAAAATAAATACAAAGTAAAAAAAGAAAAAGGTAAATAAAATAAATTAACTTCAAATAATTTTAAATGTGCCTCGGCATCCCAGGAAAGATTGTAAATATTTACGAAAAAGATGGAGTAAGGTTTGCAAAGGTAGAGTTTGGAGGCATAAAAAGAGAGGTTTGTCTTGATTTAACTCCAGAAGCTAAGGAGGGTGATTACGTCATTGTCCATGTAGGTTTTTCTATCCAGATACTTGATCAAAAAGAGGCAGAGGAAACATTAAATACTTATCGGGAATTCTTAGAAAAAATAGAAAAAAATGAAGTATCTTTATGAGTTTAGAGAGAGTGAGAAAGTTAAGTTAATCATCAAAAGCATAGAGAAGATTTGTAAGAGTAAGTGGACAATAATGGAGGTTTGTGGTTCTCAGACTCACTCTATTTTAAGTGCAGGAATTGACGAACTTTTACCTTCAAATATAACTCTTGTTCATGGCCCCGGATGCCCTGTATGTGTAACACCTAGGGAGGTTATTGATAAAGCCATAGCTCTTTCAAAAATGAAAGGTACAATTGTCTTTACCTACGGTGATATGTTAAGAGTACCGGGATCAAGAGAATCTTTATTCAGAGCTAAGGCAGATGGAGCAAAGGTTAAAATGGTCTATTCACCATTTGAGGCACTCGAATTTGCTAAAGCTAATCCTGATAAAAAGGTAGTATTTTTTGGAATAGGTTTTGAAACAACTGCTCCTTGTAATGCTACTGTTATATTAAAGGCAAGAGGATTAAATTTAAAAAATTTTTTCGTACTGATTGCTCAATTTAGAGTTCCTCCTGCACTTGAAGCAATACTTAACGATCCCTTTAACAAAGTCCAGGGTTTTTTGGCTCCTGGACACGTTTGTACCGTTATGGGAATAGAAGAGTACTTACCAATTTCTGAAAAGTATAACGTTCCCATCGTAGTTACAGGTTTTGAATCTTTCGATATCTCACAGGGAATACTTATTTTAGTTTCTATGCTTGAAAGAAAAGAGAAGGGTGTTAAAATACAGTATAAAAGATCGTGCAAGCCTGAGGGTAATCTGAGAGCAAAGGAAGTTATAAACAAAGTTTTTAAAATTGGTGATTTAAAATGGAGGGGAATCGGGGTAATTAAAAATGGGGGGTGGGTTTTAAAAGAAGAGTTTTTAGATATGGATGCAAATAACTTATTAAAAAATTATTCCGAGGAAATTGAGGAAAAGAAAGAGGGGTGTATAGCAGCTCTGATTTTGCAAGGGAAAAAGAAACCTTTTGATTGCCTACTTTTTGGTAAAGAGTGTACTCCTTTAAATCCACTAGGAGCACCGATGGTTTCATCTGAGGGAGCTTGTGCTGCCTATTATAAGTACAAAAGATGAGAAAAATTGAACTTGCCCACGGAGCTGGTGGTATTTTAATGAGAGAATTTATAGAAAAAGAAATAAAAGAAAGATTTAAAAATGAGGAACTTAGCAAGCTCCTTGACTCAGCTATATTAGAAAATAAAAGCAAAAGAATAGCTTTTACAACGGATTCTTACGTTGTCTCCCCAATTTTTTTTCCCGGAGGAAATATAGGAGAATTAGCTGTAAACGGAACTGTAAATGACCTTGTTGCTGTAGGAGCCTTTCCAGAATTTATCTCTCTTTCACTTATAATTGAGGAGGGTTTTTCTTTTGAGGATTTGGAAAAAATCTTAGATTCTATAAAGTATGCCTCTGAAAAAGCAAGAGTAAAAGTTGTAACAGGTGATACTAAAGTTATTGAAAAGGGTAAAGGTGACGGAATCTTTATTAACACTTCGGGAATAGGTTTTATTCCAGACGATGTAGATTTTGGTTATCATAGAATAGAAGAGAAAGATAAGTTAATAATTAACGGTCCGATAGGTTTACATGGTTTTTCTATTCTAGTAGCAAGAGAAAATATTAATGTAGAGGGAAATTTAAAGAGTGACACCGCTCCTTTGATAGACTTATGGAAAGCTCTCTATGAGAATGGAATTGAGGTTCATTTTATGAGGGATCCCACAAGGGGAGGGGTTCAAGGTGTTTTAAATGAAATTGCTAAGGAGTCTGGTTATGACATCATTTTGTTTGAGGAAAATCTCCCTATTACAGACGAGGTTAGGGGTTTATCAGAGATTTTAGGTATTGACCCTTTACTTATGGCAAATGAGGGTAAAATGATTTTTTTTGTTAAAGAAAGTGACGCTGAGAAAGCTCTGAAAATTTTAAGAGAATATGAATTGGGAAAAGAGAGCAAAATAATAGGAGAGGTCTATAAAAAAGGTGGAAGCCTAAAACTTTTAACTTCACTAAAGGTTGTTAGAATTTTAGATATGCCTTATGCTGATCCTTTACCCAGAATCTGCTAGTCCTTTATATTTTTTGCGATTAATTAAACTGGAACTTCTTAAAAAATGAGTATAACCCTAAAAAACTGTGAACAGGAAGGGTTTAGTCTTAGATACTTAAAATTTAAAACTATTTTTTAGATTTTTCTAGTGCCCTTTTAAATTTTTCCAGTTGTTTTTTAAAGAACATGTTTTGGGGTTCTTTTTCAAGAGCTTTTTTCTCCCAGAAGATAGCCTCCTTATACATGCCTGCTGCATAATAAGCTTCTGCGAGTGTATCCATAATATTTGGATCCTCTGGAGATAACTCATGTGCTTTTTTTGCAGCTTCGATCGTTTCTTTTGGAAATTTTTTCATTAAAGCAAATTCCCATGCCAAATTGTTATAAACATCTGCATTTTTTAAATCAGCTTCAAGAGCCTTCTTTAAAAGTAAATAAGCCTTTTTCAAAAAGATCTCCTCCTTATCTTTTTCTTCTTGGCTGAGCCTTAAATAACTTGTTGCAAGGAATGCGTACTGCCATAATTCATACATTCTTCTTAATTCCTTTAGAGGCTCAGGATGATCCACTACTTTTAACTCAACCAGCTTATCATTAACACCTTGATATCCACCTCTTCTCCTTACAACATAAATAGCTGCTGATTGTTTTCCCCTTTTATCACCTCCTACTGCTTCTCCTGCCTCAAGAGCCAAAAGTATCCTCTCCGCAAGTGGTAATCCTACAGTGTTCTTGAAAACTTTAAACATTGTATCAATAACTTGTGGGCCTATAAGTATATTTCCCTGTACTGCCACGTATTTGTCGTTTTTATGACCTGCCCAAGAGATTGTATTTTTACCAGTAAAAGATACTGAGTTACCGTTTCTATCAACAATCCCTATCTGTCGATCTTCCGGTGATGTATCTCTTTCCAAGATTATTTTAAGAACTTCATCAGCCCTTTTACCTTCCCTAAGTAATTCGATTGCCCATTTTCCTAGATAAGGGTTCAAAAGGGCCTGTGTTGCAACTGCTCCCACATCTGCTTCTACCCAGGGAACTAAATAGCCGACATCTAAGACTTTTGAAGCAACTCCGACACCAAATTCTTCTGTTTCTGGATCCATTGCAACTATTGAAAACGTTCCGTAAATTATTAAAGATAAAAGAGTGCCCATACTAACCTCTTTTTAAAATTAATCTTTTGGAATGCCTGACCAATAGGGGAAGTGGCAACTGCCAAGACTTGTCAATTTTTTTACATTTGATCCATCTAAATTCATTACGTAAATGTCGTAGGCTCCATCTCTTGTTGAAACAAAAACTATATGTAAACCATCAGGTGAAAAGCAAGGATCTTCATTTCTCCCCTCACTTGTAAGCTTAAAAACCTTTTCTCCGAAGGGATCAGTTAGATATATCTGATTTTCTCCTTTTTCATCGAGAGCCACAAAGGCAATTAGGTCTCCCTTTGGTGAAAAATTGGGTGAAGTGTTAAACTCTGTTTCAAAAGTTACTCTTCTTATGTTAACACCATCTTTATCCATAACAAAAATGTGAGGGGAACCTAATCTATCTGAGACAAAGGCTATCTCGTTTCCCTTACCCGACACACTCGGTGAAATCTCTATAAAGGGTGAGTAAGTTAATCTCTTAATTTTCTTATTTTCAATATTTAAAATATATATTTCAGGGTCACCTTCTTTTGAAATAGTAATACAAAGTTCTTTTGAGTTTGGAAAAAATCCGCCAGGTAGCACAATTCCTCCATTTTGAGAAAAAAGTAAGAAAAATTTATTGCTTAAAAGGTCTATTAAATAAATACCCATTACGTCTTTTTCTAGATAAGTTGAGTAAATTATTTTTTTACCACAAAATGAGACTCTTGGAAAAAGTTTTTTCTCTCCAGCTGACTCTATTTTCCTTAGGTTATATCCATCGTAATCCATCATGTAAAGTTCCCTCTTTCCATTAATGTCCACTGAAAAAACTATATAAGTTTCGAATATTCCATCTTCTCCAGTTAATTTTTTAACAACAAAGTTCGCAATTTTATGAGCTAACTTTCTGTCCTGGATTGAAAGATTAAAATTTTCAGAAGCTATTCTCTTCTCAAGAATAACGTCATAAAGTTCTATATTTAATAAATTTTCTTTTTCCAATGTTTTTGACCTTAAAAGTACATTTGTTCCTAAGGTTCTCCAAAAGCTAAAATCACTATAGTGTTTTTTTTCTAAGATATCCAAGGTTGGAACTGTTAAAGTAAAATAAAGTGAAAATTCAAGATCACTTATTAAAACTTTCTCAACCTCTCTTAACTTTAGTTTTAACTCATCAGATAAATTCTCAAAAATCCCGAGGGGGAAAATGCCGATATCAAGTTTTTTTATTTCCCCTCCCTTTAATTTCAGATAAACCTCTCCTTGAGCAAAAATTAAAAAGGGCAATAAAAAAAGTAAAATTTTTTTCATGGAACTTCAAATTCAAGAAAAACTCTTAAATACTCCATGTTAAACTCATCTGGCAAGGGGGGAACTCTTTTTGTTAAATATACTGCTCTATAAGCTTGTTGATCAAAAATAATATCACCTGAGGTTTTCTCAATTCTTATATCTTTTAAGCTTCCATCTTTTAATATTGAAAAGTAAACCGTAACTCTTAAGGTATCGTTACCAGAGTATGAATAATGCCAATTTTCACTGATTTTTCTCAAAAGTACTTCAAAATAGTAAGAATAGGGTAAGTCAAGATTTATTTTTGCCTTACCACCACCCCTTAATGGAAGATGTGTTCTTTCCTCAGATTTTTTCTCCTTTTTTGCCTTTTTTGGTTTTTGAGAAACTTCTTTTAATTTTTCTACCACCTGAGATTTTTCGTCCTTTTTTTCGATTATCTTAGCTTCACTTTCTATTTCTCTAAGTTCTATATAAAAAACAGTTTGAGGAAAATATAATTTTCTTTTTTCCTTTTCAAAAATATAGGGGGCTAAAATTAAAATGTGAAAAGCAAAAGAAAGAAGAAACCCCTTTAACATTATCTTTTTTTCTCAAGTATAAATCCCACTTTTTCAAATCCCTTATCTTTTACTTCTCCCACTACCTCCATAACAAATCCATAGTTAAGTTCCTTGTCAGCCTTTATAAATACATTCTTTTTTCCTTTTTTGGATAGCACATCAAGGTAAAAGGGAAGCTTTTCTAGAGTAACTTCTTTTTCTTCTAAGTAAATTTTTTTGTCTTTAGTTAAAGTTATTGTAATCCCCTCTTCTTTTAGTTCTTCTGTTTTTTTCGACTTTGGGAGGTTAACTTCAAAGCCTGTCTGAAGCAATGGGCTTGTGATTAAAAATATAACAAGGAGAGTGATACTCACATCAGCTAGGGAAGTTATGTTAATTTCAGAGATGTAATTCCTTCTCATTTAAAAGTAAATACTTTTTTACTTTTATTCTCAATTCTGATAAAAAGTCGTTGCATAGATTCTCGTATCTTACAATTTCATTGGTTACGTAATTGTAAAAAACAAGTGAAGGAATCGCAACAAGAAGACCTGCGATTGTTGTTATTAGAGCATCAGCAATTCCTGGGGCAAGGACGCTAATATGAGCTGATCCTGTTCTTTTTATTTCAAGAAATGCTTCCATTATTCCCCAAACAGTTCCTAAAAGCCCAAGGAAAGGGCTAACACTTGTTACAGTTGCAAGAATTACATTGTATTTTTCAAGTTTTGTTATTTCTTTCTTATAAATTTTTTCAATTTTTTCAAAAAGAATACTGATTGAATGTTCCTTAACCTTCTCATTTTCTAAACTTCTTATCTCTTCTACCACTGTTTTTAGAATCAAAGAGGGTAAACTCTCTTTATTTAGATAGGTAGGATTTGTTTTAATAAAGTCTCCAAAGGAAAAGCTATTAAATTTTTTAATTATCTTTTTAGTTTTCCATTTTAAAATGAAAAATTCGATAAGTTTTTTAAAGAAGATTGCCCAGGATAAAACTGAGAGGAAAAAAAGGATAATAAGGATAAGTTTAGCAAAGGGGCTTGCTGTTTTAAATCCCCTTACAACAATATCTAAATTTAGTCCTGTCATCTAATTTCCATCAATTTTTCTTTTGCTTTTTTTGCTTCCTCCGATTCTGGAAAATCTTTAATCAAAGTGTTAAAGTACTTTTTAGCAGCATCATAATTTCCCTTTCTTAGCTCCATTTCCCCCAATTTCAAGAGTGAGTATTTTGTTAATACCGATTTTGGATAATCTCTAATTATTTCTTCAAATATCAGTTTGGCTTTCTCTTCGTCCCCAACTTGAAAATAGGCATCAGCAAGATAGTATTTTGCGTCTATTATGTAATCACTTTGTGGAAATTTTTTTATAAACTCTTCAAATTGATGAATCGCAATTTGATATTCACCAGCAGTATAGTCTCTCAAGGCTTGTAAAAATAGTCCTTCTTCATCACCACTCTGAATTTCCTGTATTTTCTCCTCCCGTTTTAAACTTCTTTTTCTTATTAAATTTTCTATTTCCTCTAATCTTGATTCAATAGAGGTAAGTTTTCTTTCAATTATTTCCAGTTTATTTGTAACATCAGCTTTTAATTCTTTTGTTTCTCTGTATTCCCTCCTCTGGAGGGTATCAATTTTTTGTGTTCTTACATATATTTCGTCTATTTCGTCCCTTATTCTATTTAATTCATTTCTTACAGTTCTAATTTGAGCGCAAAAAGTAAAGGTTAAAAATAATAAAGTTAGTTTTTTTATTATTCTTTTACTTTAAATTCTGCTCTTCTGTTTATAGGTTTATTTTTTATGTCAACTAGTCTTGTTTCTCCGTAGCTTACAATTGAGATCCTTGCCGGGTCGATTCCAAGTTTAATCAAGTAGTCTCTTGCCGCCTTTGCTCTTCTTTCACCAAGTCCCATGTTGTACTCTTCGGTTCCAATATCGCATGTGTGTCCCTCAATTACGATACTTACTTCAGGATATAACTTTAACAATTCAGCATTACTTTTCAGTATTTCAGCATCTCCTGGTCTTATATCATATTTGTCAAAGTCAAAGTAAATTGTTTTAAGAACAAGTGGTGGACGAGCTGGAGCTTCTTCTTTTTTAGGCTCTTCTACTACCTCCGTGGGGGGAGGAGGTGGAGCTTCTTCTTTTACTGGTTCTACCTTAACAGCCTTCCTTGGAGCGCACATCTGGGAAAGTGATATTATCAGTATGTATAGTATTATTTTTTTCATTTTTTTCCTCCTTTTTATTGTTATAAATATACACTTAAAGTGATTTAAAATTCAAACTTATTTGGGTATTGTGTAGAATTAATAACATTGTTTACTCTTTACTGTTTAAGGAAATGAAATTGAAGGTTTGAAATTTTCTTAATTTGCTTATTATAATGTTCACACGTATTTAAGTGTATTTAAAATGAAAAAAAGGTTTTTTGAGACTATAGTTTCTTTGCTTTTTTTTACATCAGTTACTTTATTTATCTTTAGGCAGCTTTTAAAGGTGTCATTAAAAAGGAACGTTATAGCGGATTTAGGGGATCCGCTTTTAAATCTTTATGTTTTAAAGCACAACATAGATAGAATCTTATCTTTAAATTTTAACCAATTTTTCGATGCAAACATATTTTATCCCTATCCCCTTACCCTTGCCTTTTCAGAAAATCTCCTTTCTTCTTCTGTTATTTTGATACCTATTTATCTTATATCAAAAAGTATTGTTGCTACATATAACATCTTCATTATTTTGAATTTTATCTTATCAGGCTTTTTTATGTATTTACTTAGTTATCGGTTTACTAAAAATTTTATTGCTTCTATTATAGCAGGAACAGTATTTTCTTTTGCTCCCTTTAAATTCTCGCATCTTTCTCATATTCACATTTTAACCACTATGTGGATTCCCCTTATTTTTTTATTTTTACACATGTTCTTTGAAAGCAAAAAATATAGGTTTATTATTATTTCCTCGTTATTCTTGGTAGTGCAATCACTTGGTTGCGGCAATTATATGGTTATAATTTCCCCTTTTATTCTAATTATGTTTGTTTTTTACTTTTTAAAAGAAAGAAGGGCTATTAAAGAATATTTTCTCGGTTTTATAATTTTTTTAATTATTTCAGGGGTATTTTTAATTCCTGTTTATTATCATTACGTTTTAATTGAAAAGCTTTACGGATTTAAAAGAGAAATAGAAGAATGTATATATTTTTCTCCTAACTTGCTCTCCTTTTTTACATCCTGGTTTGAGACTTTTTCTGGAAAACTCTTGAGAAAGTTTATTCCACATCCCACTACTGCTGAAACTACTTTTTATATTGGTATTATTCCACTTTTTTCAATCCTTTTAATTTCTCTTTTCACAATTAAAAAAAATATTATCTTTTTCAAATTCAGAAAAGAGAGTTATGAATCGGCAACTCTTTATTTTCCCTATTTAGAAAAAAGAAATTTTTTACCTCCCCATTTTTTTATTTTTTATTTTATTGTTGCCTTTATAAGTCTTATTTTAGCTTTTGGACCACTTTTTTTCAAAATAAAAAATTTATATAATCCTCTTTATTATTTATTTTATCACTTTTTTCCTGGTGCAAAAGGCATTAGAGCACCATCAAGGTTTTTCATAATGTTTTTATTTGCCGCTTCAATTTTAATTTCCTATTTTTATTCTCTTTATTTTAGAAAGAGAACTCTAATTATTTTTGGCTTAATAATTCTTTCAGAATTTGTTCCTATCTATAATGTTCCAAGTAAAATGCCTTACAGGGGTGAAATGCCCAAGGTCTATGAGTGGTTAAAGAGAATGGAGGATAAGTTTGCGATAATGGAACTTCCCTTAGAAGATGCAAGATGGTGGGATATTCCCTACGGTCTAGATAAAGGTTTCTTTTATACTTACTTTTCCGCCTATCATAATAAAAGATTATTTAATGGATATAGTGGGTATTTTTCGCCACTTTTTCGTTATTCAAAAAGTCTTGAATTTAAAAAACTTATTGAACTTGCTAAAACTATAAACATAAGGTATCTTATAATTCACAAGGATATTTATAGAGACAACTCCCATGTTTTTACTGATGAGCCTAACAATATAATTTCATTAATTGAGAATAACTTTAAAGGTGAATTAGTTAAGGTTTTTGAAGATGATATTGCTCTTGTCTATGAAATATTAAGTAGAAACGTAAGTTTTGATCCGAAAAGTTTATACATAAAAGATTATGAATTTGATATTCATTTTGAAAAAGAGGATAAAAGAAAAGGTAAACTTGTTTTTACATATAAAGGAGATATTCCTTGTGTTTTAATATACGTTAATGAAATTTTTTTGAAGTTTAAAAGTGAGGGGAATTTAGTTGCAAGAAGGAAAATTATTATAAATCCCAAGGAGCAATCACCTTTTTTATTAAAAGGTGAAAAATTTGAAAAGGTAGTAAAATTAGGAGGTTTAAAAGCTGGAGAATATTTAGTTGAAGTTGAGCAAGATAAGAAAATTATCGCAAAATTTAAAGTAATAATTGAAGATTAAATAGATTTGCTTTTTAAGGGCAAAGAAAATATAATTAATAAAGTGGCGCCATCGTCTAGCAAGGCCTAGGACACCTGGTTCTCAGCCAGGAAACCCGGGTTCAAATCCCGGTGGCGCCACCAATAAAAAATTGGGGGATCGTCTAATTGGCAGGACGTCTGGCTCTGGACCAGAAGATCGGGGTTCGAGTCCCTGTCCCCCAGCTTAAAAAGAAACTAAATTAATTTCTTTTTCGTCTTTAAGATAACTTAGGATGAGGGTTCAAACCCACATTACCTTTATTTAAAAATTTAAAAAGATATGAGGAAAATAATAATAACTTCCTTAGTTTCAGTCTTCGTAGGCTTTGCCATTGCAAGTCTTCTGCTTTTTAAATTCGATAAAACAAATAACCTTGAAGCTGAGATAAAAACCTCTCAAGAAAAAAAAGAAGAAAAATTAAAAAAACTGGAAAGTTTCCCCTCTATCTCTGAACTATCTAAATTCGTTATCCCAGGCGTTGTTAATATAAGAGCTACAAAAAAAGTCAAAATCCCCTCCTTCCATTTTGGAGACCCTTTCTTTAGAGAGTTCTTCAGAGAATTCTTTAGATTCTCACCTCGGGAAGAGGAAGAATTTGAGTCCGATGTCCTTGGCTCAGGCTTTATATTCAGAAAAAATGGTAATAAATACTACATAATGACAAACTACCATGTTATAAGGGGTGTCGATAAAATAAAGATAATACTCTGGGATAGAAGAGAATTTGGGCCCGATGAGGTAAAAATAGTTGGAAAAGATAGACTAACTGATCTTGCCGTCCTAATGGTCGAGTCTAAAGATGAATTAGTTGTTTTGCCACTTGGAAATTCTGACGAAGTTGAAATCGGTGATTGGGTCATAGCTGTTGGTAATCCCTTTGGACTTAACGGAACTGTAACTTTCGGTGTAGTTTCTGCTAAGCATAGATCAGGAATAAATTTACCCGGTGGAACAATTTATCAAGATTTTATTCAAACTGACGCAGCTATAAATCCTGGAAACTCAGGAGGGCCACTTATAAATATGAAAGGAGAGGTAATCGGTGTAAATACCGCTATAACCTCTCCAACTCAAGGTAATGTTGGTATTGGCTTTGCAATACCTATTAACATTGCCAAAAATGTAGCTACTCAGCTTATTGAAAAGGGAGTTGTAAAAAGAGGTTATCTTGGAGTTAGGATTCAGGAGGTAACTCCAAGTATTGCTGAAAGGTATAAACTTAAAAAGCCAATGGGTGCCCTTGTAACCAGTGTAGAAAAGGGGACACCAGCTGAAAAGGCAAAAATAAAAGAGGGAGACATCATTATTGCCGTTGATGGAGAAGAGGTTACTAGTGCAGACGATCTAAGAGTTAAGATAGGTTCACGATATCCAGGTGATAAGGTTAAGATAAAACTGATAAGTAAGGAAGGGAAAGAAAGAGAGGTAACAGTAATTCTGGCGGAACTTGAAGAGGAAAAAATAATTGGAAGAGTTGAAGAGGAAAAAGAGGAAACTGAAACTGAGGGACTCTCCTGGTTTGGAATGAAGGTAGAAACACTGAGTGAGACTCTAAAGGAAAGGTATGGAATTGAGGAAAGTATGGGTGTAGTTGTCATTGATGTAGAGACTAACTCTCCAGCTTACGAATCTGGTATAAGAGAGGGAGATCTTATTGTTAAGGTTGAGGATATGAAAATAGAGGATGTAACTGATTTTAAAAGAGCAAAGGAAAAATATGGTAAACAAGAGGTTGTGCTATTTACTATAATAAGAAACGGAGTTAAGTTAATAATAGGAGTAAAGGGATAATTTGGTAAAAAAGGGATTAAAAAAACATATTGAGGAGTGGGTCTGGGCTTTTATTGTAGTCTTCTTTGTAATAAGACCATTTTTCCTTCAAGCCTATAGGATTCCCTCTGGTTCTATGGAGGATACTTTGCTACCCGGAGATTTTCTCTTTGTTTTTAAACCAATCTTCGGTTTTGAGCTTCCCTATACTCAGATAAAGTTTTTCCAATTTATAGAACCGAATAGAGGAGATATAGTTGTTTTTAGATATCCGGTTGATCCCTCAAAAGACTTTGTAAAGAGGGTTATAGGACTTGCTGGTGATACAGTTATGATAAGAGATAAAAGAGTTTATATTAACGGAAAACTGCTCATAGAAGAGTATGCGATTCATAAGGATGAGAGAATAATTAGTTCGCCTTACAATATGGAAAATAAGGCGTTTGCTGAGTATTTTCAGAAAGAATGGGAAAATAGAGCCTTTTTAAATGACATAAACATAAGAGATAACTTTGGGCCTGTTGTGGTTCCTCAAAATTCTTATTTTGTCTTAGGTGATAATAGGGACTTTTCGTCAGACTCAAGATTTTTTGGACCTGTTCCCAAAAAATTACTTAAAGGTATTCCTCTTTTGATCTATTTTTCATGGGATGGAAGTGTTCCCTTTTATAATCTTGCAAAAAGTATAAGATGGGATAGAATTTTCCAATTACCTTTCTTATGGAGAAAAAATTATGAGATGCAAGATATGTAAAGAAAAAGCCTGTATAAAAATAAGAAGACAAAACCTTTCACTATGCAAAGATCACTTTGTAGAAAGATTTGAGTCTGAAACTAAAAGAATAATAAAAAAATATAAGATGTTTACTTATGAAGATAAAATAGGCGTAGCTGTCTCAGGCGGAAAAGATTCCCTGTCACTTCTTTATGTCCTTAATAAACTTGGATACAATACTCTCGGAATTCATATAAATTTAGGTATATTTAAAGAAAATTATTCAAATAATTCAGAAGTTTATGTGAGAAATTTTATGGAGAAGTTTAATATACCTGTTTTGATCTATAATTTAAAAGAAAATCAGGAAAAGGGAATAGAGGATATTGTAAAGGAAAAGTGGAGAGATAAACCCTGTGCTGTTTGTGGAGCAGTAAAGAGATATTTGATGAATATTCTCGCTTTAAAAAATAACTGTACTGTTCTTGCAACAGGACATAATCTTGATGATGAGTCTGCAAGACTCTTTGGGAATGTAATTTACTGGCAAGAGGAACACTTAGAACATCAAGAACTAACCTTACCTGAAGAAAATGGTCTTTTAAAAAAAATTAAACCTTTTTTCCTTTTTACTGAAAAGGAGATAGCCCTTTATGCAATTTTAAATAAGATCGATTATATAAGAGATGAGTGTCCCTATTCTGTTGGCGCTAAAACCCTAAAATATAAAAGCATACTAAACTCACTCGAAAATGACTCTCCTGGCACAAAATATAGATTCCTCATCGGTTTTTATAACTTTAAAAAGAAGATAGATAAAAAAGTTTTAAAAACTTTCAAAGGTACAAATAAATGTATTCAATGTGGTATGCCTACTAAAAGAGAAGTTTGTACATTTTGCACAATTTTTGAAAAACATCCCTTCAAGATTTCTTTAAATGTCAATAAATAAAGAAAAAATTTTTGTTGTAATTCCTGCTTATAATGAGAAAGAATCGCTTTATAGAGTTATTTCTGAAACAAAAGATATTTTACCTGAATCAAAAATAGTTGTGGTAGATGACGGTTCTGATCCACCAGTTAGAATTATTAAAAATCCAAAGCTCAATTTACTTAGGCATGAATACAATATGGGATACGGGGCAAGCTTAATGAGCGGAATAGAATTTTCAATATCTAGCGGCGCTGAAATAATAATAACCATAGACGCAGATGGACAGCATTTTCCAAGAAGAATTCCAGATTTTCTTAATAAAATTGAAAAAAATGACTTTGTATCCGGCTCAAGATATCATCCTCTTTCCCTTAGACTTTCAGATTCTCCTAGCGACAGAAGAATCATAAACATGATAATTACAAAGATTTTAAATGAACTAACAGGCTTTAATTTAACAGACTCTTTTTGTGGCTTTAAATGTTATAAAAGCCATGTTTTTGAGTATTTTGCCCCAGAGGAAAAGGGTTACGGTTTTCCCCTTGAGTTTTGGTATCATGCCTATAAGTTTAAATTTAAATTCGAAGAAGTTCCATGTGAGCTTTATTATCCCCTAAGAAAAGAATTTCCAGGAGATTTAAAGGATGTAAAAAAAAGACTTAAGTATTACCTTGAAATTCTCGAAAAAAAATTTAAGGTGAAACTTGTTGAAAAAGGATTAAAGATGTTAAAAGAATATTTAAAAAGTAATTAAAATGAGTAAGGTTCTTATTGCTTTTGGAGCACATCCGGATGATGTGGAGTTATCAATTGGTGGTTTTATTGCAAAACTATCAAAGGCAGGTTATAAGGTGGTAATATGTGATTTAACAAACGGTGAACCCACTCCCTTTGGCGATCCAGAGACAAGAAAAAAAGAAGCAGAGGAGGCTGCAAAGATTTTGGGTGTAGAGCGAGTTACTCTTGATTTACCTAATAGATTCTTAATGGATAACGTTGAATCGAGAATTAAAGTGGCTGAAATAATAAGAGAATATAAACCTGAGGTTATTCTTACCCATCATGGGGATGATCAACATCCAGATCATATAGAGGCAAGAAAAATTGTTCAAGCTGCCAGGTTCTATTCAAAGTTTACAAAGGTGAATTGGAAAGGTACTCCCTTTTATCCTCCGAAACTAATTTTTTTTCATGCCTCCCACAAAAGAAAGGTATATCATCCTCATATTGTTGTCGATATAACAGATACTTTTGATATAAAAATGAAAGCAGTAGACTCCTATAAATCTCAATTTGGCTTATATGAGGAAAAAAGAAGGGAGTTTCTAAGTGTTATTGAGACTATCAATAAATTTTACGGAAGACTGATAGGGGTCCATTATGGCGAAATTCTTTTATTAGAAGAACCGTTGCCTCTTAGAAATCTCTCTGTTCTATTCGATTAAATGTTTCTCTATAAGGTTCCCGAGAAAGACAAAGAAATTGTTCTTGAACCTTCAAGAAAAGAGGATATAATTAGTTTATGCGAGGAAAATAGGAAAAAGAGAGAAAAGTTTAGAGAGTTTTTTCTACTTGAGAACGAAGATAATTTTAAGGTTGCATCAGGACATCAAACTGTTTTTTATCATCCAGGTATATGGGTTAAATCTTTGTTTTTAAGTGAACTTGTAAAATTAGGATTTAAAACAGAATTTTTTGAAAATGATATAGATGGGGTTGATAGAATCTTCTTTTATTATCCCGATGTTAATAATAAAATAAAAAGGGAATTTTTATTCTATAGTCCACAGAAAATCACTCTTGAGACTCTAAAGAGCGAAGAGATAAAGAAAAATATAAATTTAGTTTTTGAAGTGGAGAAAAAAATAAAAGCAGGGGAAGTCAGGGAAAGAGCAAAAAAATTTTTTGAAATTTTCATAAAAAATTTAGATCTGCATCCATCTTTTTCTCAGGCTTTTTCAATTTCAAGAATGGAGTATGAAGAAAGTGTTTTATATAAAACAAGTTTTTTATCTGCTTCTTTGAGCTCTGAACCTTTTTTGCATTTTTTCTCCTACTTTTTTATAAACGCTCAAAGAGTTTATGAGTGTTATAATGAAGCAATAGCCGAGTATAGAGAAAAGTTCGGAATAACTAACAAAACCGAGCCAGCCCTACCCTTGGAAAAGGATGGAGATTTGATAGAACTTCCCTTCTTTTTAAATTTAAGAGAAAGACTTAGAGTTTTTAAAAGGGGAGATAAGCTTATCTGTGAAAAGTTTGAGATTTCTCTTGGTAATCAAATAGAAGAGGTTATTCCCAAATTAAAGAACATCCCATTAAGGCCTAAAGGTTTAATTCTTTCTATGTATAACAAAATTTTTGGAGCCGATCTTTTTTACCATGGTGTATCTGGAAAGAATTACGATGAGGCTACAAACATTTTTATCAAAAAACTCTTTAAGTTAGATCCTCCTAAATCAGGAGTTATTAGTCTAACAATTTATCTTGGGGATATAAAAAAAAGAGATTTTCCGTTTTTTCTATTTGATAAGGAAGAAATTGTAAATATAATAAGTTCTACTTTGACTTTATAATCTTTACTATAACGTTTTCTGGTTCAATTTTAGTTACTTCTAGGTTTTCTGGTACTCTAACTTTAGGTGTTAAAAAAAATTCTCCCTCAGGAAAATTTAATGCATTAACTATTACGTTTATGTTACTTAGCTCTAAATTTTTTACAAAGCTTTCAGGTCCCCTTATTCTGACAAATAGTTTCTCAGGCTTAGTTATTGCCTTATAATTTTTAGGTGTTAGAACGATATAGGGTACATTAAAAAAGTCTCTTTCTTCTAATTTTTCTATTTCTATGGTAACTTTTACAGACTCAGGATATACCTTAACAACCTGTGATGGAGATATTACTTTCACCTTTTCAACAAAGCTTTTTTCTCTTTTTTCTACTGAAACAAAGTTTGTTCTTATACTATCAATTCCTAAAAGAAGTGTGAGAGGGCCGATTAATTTAACATCTCCCTCGAACTTTTTTGACTTAACAGTATAGCCAGCTCTTGGAGTGCCCTTTATTCTAACACTCACTGGCACTTTTTTTTCAACCTTTTTATCTAACTTGACACTGATAAAATTTTGTTCAAATTTAAGTTCATCTATCTTTACAAAATTGGGTACATCAAGTATAAGACTTTGTATTTCGTATGTGTTCTTACCTTTTATAGGATTTTCAAACCTAAGAAAAATTTTAGGTTTAAAAATTTTTAGTATGAGAAGGTTTCTGCCGTTTGCTTTTATTGTGGCAGTTATTTTTTTAGGAGGTGGTTCAAGGAAGGTAAGGGAGTCAGGAAGTCCAACATACTCAATATTTATATCTCTTTTCACAGTATAGTTTTTTTCTGTTACTGTAAAAAACCAAATTAAAACACCAACTGGAATAGCGATTAAGATTTCTACTATATCTCTTTTTTTCATTAATTAGAGATAATTTTCAAAATACTGAACTGTTTTCTCATCTATATCACATAGGAAAACTTCTTTAAGGCTCTTAGCTTCGTTTTCTAAAAAGTTTTTTACGGTATCTACTATAATTTTTGTGGCAACGTCCTTAGGAAAGCCAAATATTCCGGTTGAAATAGCAGGTATTGCTATGCTTTTTATTTTTAGGTCTTCACCTTTACTAAGGGAGCTTCTCACTGCACTTTTTAGTTTTTCTTCCTCATTTCCCTCTCCCCACCTCGGACCAACCGTATGTATTACATATTTTGCTTTTAGATTACCTCCAGTTGTTACAACTGCCTCTCCTACTTTACAGTAGCCTATCTTATCACTTTCCTCTTGAATTATTTTTCCCCCTTTTCTCACGATATGGGCAGCAAGACCGCCCATATGCTTTAGTCTCTCGTTAGCAGGGTTGACTAATGCCTCCACATTTAGTTCTGTTATATCCCCCTGACATATATATACCTTTTTGTCACTTATTGTCTTTTCTTTAATGTATTTAATTTCCATGCTTTAATTATATATTAGCTTTGGGTTAAAATAAAAGGATGGAAAACAGACTTTCAAAAGAAGAAAAGAAAATTCTTGATAGGATGATTAGAATCGCAAGTAAAAGAGAAGTATGTGTGAAGGTTGATGAAGAGGGGAACAGAGGAAAGATATATGTAGTGGCTAAGGATTGGCCAGGTTTGCAGGATGCCATTTCCACATCAATTCATGAAAGGGGATTTAACATACATTTTTTTATGGGATTTGTTCTTGATAATAATTTAGCAGGAATAATTGCTGAAGTCGACATAACCGATGAAAAAATTAGAGAGAAGTTTAGAAAAGAAAAGGAATTTTTAAAAAAATATTTACCCGATATTGCTAAGTTTGATCCCTGGATGAAAAGTCTTTTGGATTCAACTGCTTCAAAATTAAGGATCTTTAGAGAAGTTTTAAGGATTTTGACAAAGGAGGTAAAAAAGAAAAAGTTAATAAAAGATATAGTTCTTGAAACTGAAAAATTTTTCTCCTCAAGATCCTGGGCTTATATTGGAAATAGAAAACCAGAAGACTTAGCTCAGCAAATTTTGATGCAGATAGAATTAAGAAATTTAGTAAAAGAAAAGGGAGGAATTCATGTTCATATTAAAAACTTTAGAACCTTGTCGGAAGAATTAACAGGAATATTAGTTGCAGGTTCCTCAAGAGAGCTTTTCCTTGACCAAGTACTGGATGTTCTAAGGGATATTATTCCCGATTTTAGAAGAAAATTCGAAAAGGTTTTTACTGAGGATGGAGTTACAGTAATAAGAATTGAAATTCAAACACCGGAGGAAACGTGGTATCCTGAAGAAAAGCTTCTTATAATTGAGAACTACTTAATTGAGCACTTGAAGTTAAGAAGGAGAAAAATATTGAGTGAAAAATTAAGGGTAAGCCCAGAGATAATCGGTAGAGTAATCATTCCTTCTCTTATTCAGGAGGCAAAAAGAACAGGTATTCCTCAAATATATATTTCCCTTACTGGTGTGACGGATGAACACTTTTACTTTAAGATACTTGGTGTTATTCCAAGAAAAAGTGAAGGCTCCTATACCGATGAGATTATAAAGTCTTTAGATAAAATAAGGGGAATTAATGTGGTGTCTTCTAAGGCTCCAAGTTTTTCTCATGATTTTGAAATTTTAATAATTAATACCTGTTCTGAAAGCGCCCTTTTTGATTCTCCTGATGATGTTTACAAGATCTTAAATGATACTTTAAGGGATGTAATGGGTAACTTTAGGGATTTCGATCAAGGTTTAAGAGTATTAGAGAATTTGAAGTTTAATCAGCTTGAGGAAAAAATGGCTGGCTCCGGAATTGAATTACATCTTCTTCGCAGGCTTTTTTACTCTTTAGATGAATTCTTTAGGGTTCAAATAGATATTGAAGATTTAACTATAGGGTTTAAGATGCTCTGGGATAGCGTAATGAAGTATGCAAGTACCCATGAATTTCTTTGCGACTTTAAAAATGGTAAAAGAACAACCATAGTTACCTTTTGTGGAGATAAAGCTGAAAATCTATTTGAATCGCTTTTAGATGAGTTTAAGGGAAAGGAATTTTCTGCTCTGAGGTTTGATGATTTTGGGTTTGTTGCCTATTTAATCTTTTTGTCCTATAATCAAAAACCAATTGAAACTGAAGAAGTTAGTAGTAAATTAAAAAAAGTTTGTCATAAACTTTTTATAAAGGTTCAAATCCCATAACTTTTCTAAATAAATATGAAACTTCTTGAATATCAGGGAAGATTACTTTTTGAAAAATATAACATACCTGTTAAAAGGGGAGAAGTTGCTTACACACCTGGTGAAGCCTTTGAGATACACAAAAATTTAGGTGTAAAGGAAGTGGTAATAAAAGCTCAGGTTCCAGTAGGTGGTAGAGGAAAAGCAGGAGGTATAAAACTCTCTGATTCTCCAGAAAAAACAAGAAAACTTGCAGAGGAAATTTTATCTTTGACAATAAAGTCAATTAAAGTAAAAAAAGTTTTAGTTGCAGAATCAGTAAATATTTTAAAAGAAATGTACGTTTCCTTAACTTTAGATAGAAGATCAGGAGAGATTTTACTTATGGCAATAAAGGAAGGAGGGGTTGAAGTAGAGGAGATTGCTAAAGAAAGGCCTGAAAGTATTTATTCAGATTATATACCAATAATGAGGGGTATCTCACCCTATCAGTTAAGAAGGTTTTCTGATTTTCTTCTTCCTGAAAATAAGGAGTTAAAAAAAGAGGCTGAGAATATTTTGATGAATATGTATAAGCTTTTTAAAGAGTGTTATGCTACCTTAGTAGAGATAAATCCGTTAGGACTCGGTGATGATGGTAAGTTATGGGCTGTTGACTCAAAGATAATAATAGATGATAACGCTTTATTTAAATTACCCAGTTTTGTTCCACAGAGGGACATGGATTATGAAAATATAAAGGAGCATGAGGCAAAAGAGCATGGTCTATCTTACGTAAAGTTAGAAGGAAAAGTAGGTTGTGTAGTAAACGGGGCTGGTCTTGCAATGGCTACAATGGATACTTTGAAAAAATTTGGAGGTGAACCTGCCAACTTTCTTGATATCGGTGGATCTTCTTCACCTGAGAAGGTTAAGGCTGCGATGAGAATTCTTCTATCCGATGCTAACGTAAAGTCAGTTTTCCTCAATATTTTTGGTGGAATAACAAGGTGTGACGATGTAGCAAGAGGCCTTGTTGAAGCCTTTAGAGAGTTAGATCCGAAAGTTCCAATAGTTATAAGATTAACTGGGACTAACGAAGAAGAGGCAAGAAAAATAATTGAGAGTTCAGGGTTAAATCTTTATACGGCAAAAACAATGGATGAGGGTGCAAAATTAGCTTGTGAGATGGCAGAGAAAACATAAAAATCTATGAGAGTATGTGTTTTAGGAGCAGGCGGAATTGTAGGTAGAACTCTTTTGAAAGTTTTAGAAGAAAGAAATTTTCCCGTAGATGACATTATACTTTTTGGAACAGAAGAAAAGGAGTTAATTTTAGAGGGGAAGGTCTTTAAAATTGAAAAATTTAGGGGGAAGGTGCCAGATTGTGATATTTTCTTTTCTTGTTTAGAAGATGAAGAGGCCAAGGAAGTGGTGCCCGAGATAGTAAAAAGGGGAAAAAGGGTTATAGATAACTCATCAGCTTTTAGGCTAGAGGAGGGTGTTCCTCTTGTTGTTCCTGAGGTAAACAAAGATCATCTTAAAAAGAGTGATTTGCTTATTGCAAATCCAAATTGTTCTACAATTCAGCTTGTTCTTTCAATTTCACCCTTTCTGAGATTTGGTATTAAAAAAATATTTGTTTCAACTTACCAATCAGTTTCAGGTGCGGGAAAAAAGGGGCTTTATGCTTATCAAAAAGAAAAAAGGGGGGAGATTTTAACTAATAGTCCCTTTCCATTTAAGATATTTGAGAACCTTTTTCCCTATGTTGGCGAGATAAAAGATGGAGAGTCTAAGGAGGAGAGGAAAATTTTTTTAGAAAGTAGAAAAATTTTAAAAAATGATAATTTGGAGATTTATGCAACCTGTGTGAGGGTGCCTGTCCCTTACGTTCATTCTCAGTCTGTTTTTGTAGAGTTTGAAAAAGAGGTTAGTTTAGATGAATTAAAGGATGAGATTGAAAAAAGGAGTTATTTAGTTTATGATGAGATTCCGGTCCCTAATAGGTATATAGATAAAGATGTGGTAGGTGTTGGAAGGATAAGAGTAAGGAAAAATGTTTTGAGTTTCTTTTCCTGTATGGATAACTTAAGGAAGGGAGCTGCTACCAATGCAGTACAGATAGGTGAATTTTATGTCTGATAAAAAGTCTTTTGGAGATAAGGTTTTAGAGATCTATTTTAAGGAGATTTCAAGATATGAGATATTACCTCCTGATGAGATAGATGCGCTTGTTTTAAAGGCACAAAAGGGTGATAAGGTAGCAAAAGAAAAGGTTGTTCATTCTTTGTTGAGGATGGTTGTAAGTATTGCGATGAAATATAGGGATTATGGAGTTCCAGTTCAAGATCTTATAAACGAGGGTAATTTAGGGCTTTTAAAGGCAATTGATAAGTTTGATCCCTCTAAGGGTGTTCATTTTATAGGTTATGCTCCCTATTGGATAAAGCAGGCTATAACAAGAGCACTTGATGAGCAGTCTACTACGGTTAGGATTCCTTCTGAGCATAGAGCAGCTTTAAGGAAAATAAAGAGGGTAAAGGAAGAGCTTGGATATAGAAAGGGGGGAATAAAGGATGAAGAGATAGCGAAGATGACAGGTTTACCGCTTGAAGAGATAAAATTTGCAAAATCTATAATCTCACAGGAGTTATCTTTGGATCATCTTCCTTTAGAGGGTGAGGAAAAGTCTTCATGGGAGGAAATACTTGATCAAAAGTCTTTACCTTCTCCTGAAGTTGAGTTTGCCGAGGAAAAGAAGAAGTTAAAAATAAGGGAAATATTATCAACTTTATCTTTAAGGGAAAGGTTAATAATATATCTTTATACTGGTACTGAGTTTTCCTGTTATGAGATTTTAAAGATAGTAAAGGATTATGTAAAGATGATGGGTTATGATGTAAATCCGAAGCAAGTTATAGTTGATACTATTCATAGGATTATAAATGAGTCGTTAGATGAAAAGACCAAGCTCGGGAGGATAAGTGTTAAGTACCTTGAGATTTTAAAGAAGACGAACGATCTTGATTTATGGAAAAAGCTGGCTGAGAACAAAAATTTGATAAAAAGTATCTTTTCTTCAGATAGAATAGATTTAAGGGAGGCGGTTCTTATTCATAGATATTGGAAGTATATTGAGGATGAGGTTGAGAGGAAGAAGATATTTTTGAAGTGGTTAAAGGAGATTTTTCCGAATGAAAGGGAAAAGAGGAATGTTTTTTTGCTTTATTATGCTCTTGATTCAGGATTTCCTCAAATCCTTGAGGTTATTGGGGATTTACTTCACATATCAAGGGAAAGGGTAAGGCAGATAAAGGAGAGGACTATGAAGGAGCTTCAAAAAATCTTTAAGAGGGAGAAGATAGAAATTTGAGGATAGGTTTTTATCAACTTAAACCTTTACATGGTGAAAAGGAGAAGAATTTAGAGATTATTAAAGAGGTAATAAGAAAGAGTAGAGCTGAGATTCTTGTTTTTCCAGAGCTTGCTACGTCTGGTTATTTAGTTCCTGATAGAGAATTTTTAGAGAAGAATTCTTTTAGTGTTCCGGATAGTAGAGAGTTTGAGGATCTTTTGAAAGTAGTGAGGAGTACGGGTACTGTTTCAGTTATTGGATTTCCTGAAAAGTTTAATGAAAGATTTTATAATTCAGCTTTATATATTTTGCCTGATGGGAGTTTTGGTGTTTATAGGAAGGTTCATCTTTTTTATAAGGAGAAGTTATATTTTGAGGGAGGGGATAGTGTAGAAAGTGGTATATTTGAGTATGGTGGTTTTAAGTTTGGTGTTATGATTTGTTTTGATTGGTTTTTTCCTGAGCAGGTGAGGTATTTAGTGTTAAAGGGTGTGAATATGATTTTGCACTGTGCCAATTTAGTTTTACCCTGGTCTCAGAGGGCTATGAGGATTTATTCAGTTATAAATAGAGTTTTTACGTTAACATCAAATAGGATTGGTGAGGAAAGATACAAAGACGATGTTTATGTTTTTACTGGAAAGAGTCAGATAGTTTCGCCATCGGGAAAGATACTCGCAAGAGCAAATTCAAAGAGTGAGGTACTAAGAGTCAAAGATTTAGATCTAAGCGAATCTTATAATAAAAATATCAATGAGTTTAATAATATCTTTGAAGATCTTAAAAGATTTTATCCTTACAAGGAGTTAAAGGATTGGAAATAAAAGAGCCCTTAGATTTAACTTTTATAGTTAACGAACCTGGTAAAACTCTTAAGGATAGATTTGAGCAATTAATAAAGGACTGTAGATTTTTGACTGTCTTGTTGGTTACTTTTATGTAAATGGATTCTATTCCATATACAGGGCGCTTGAGAATACGGAAAGAATAAGGATTCTCGTAGGAATTAAAACATCTAAGGAAATTTATGATTTAATAAAAGCGGCAGAAAGTAAAAATCAAGATCTATTTCAATTTTCTCACTTTGAAGCAAAACAGATGATCGGAAAAATAGTGGAGGAGGAATTTTCAGAGTCAGAAGATAATTTAGATGTCGAAGAGGGTGCCAAAAAATTTGTTGAGTGGATTAAAAGTGGTAAACTCCAGTGAGGGTCTATCCCCTGCAGAATATCCACGCAAAGCTGTACATTATAACTTTCAAGGAGGGAGATAGGGATGTGGGAAGAGTAATTACAGGTTCGAGTAATTTTACTCAATCTGGACTTATTGATAATTTAGAGTTTAACGTTGAGTTAAAAAACCGTGCTGACTATGAGTTTGCAAAAAGAAAATTTGAAGAATTGTGGGAAAGGGCTGTAGATGTAAATGAAAGCTTTGTTCAAACGATAAACAAGAGAACTTGGTTAAACTCAGAGATTACTACCTATGAACTCTATTTAAAATTTCTGTACGAATATTTTAAAGATAAGTTAAGTAGAAAAGATGAGGTATCTCTTGAATATGTGCCTGAAAATTTTAAGAAGTTTACCTATCAAGAGCAAGCGGTTTTGAACGCTAAAAGGGTTCTAGAGGAGTATGGTGGAGTTTTTATTTCTGACGTTGTTGGTCTTGGTAAAACCTACGTTGCCGCGATGCTAGTAAGCCAGCTTGGTGGAAGAATAGTGGTTATAGCGCTTCCTGCACTTCTTAGTAGAAATAACCCTGGTTCTTGGCCTAATGTTTTTTCTGATTTTCACGTTCGGGCCGATTTTGTTTCTACCGGTAAACTTGATGAGGCAAAGGAGCACATGAAAAAGAGAGAATATAAAAATATCATCATTGACGAATCTCACCGTTTCAGAAATGAATCAACTATAAGTTATGAAGAAATATCCGAAATATGTCGAGGTAAAAGAGTGATCCTTGTCTCTGCTACGCCCTATAATAATTCGCCAAGAGATATCTTTAATCAGATAAAACTATTTCAGGCTCCCAGAAATAGCAGTATTCCCAATCTTCGTAATCTTGAGGATTTCTTTAAAGAAATGGAAAAAAAGATAAAGAAGGTAGACAGGAGTAAAGACTACTCAAAATATCTTGAGACTGTTAGAAGTTGTGCAAGGGAAATGAGAGATAAAGTTTTAAAGTACATAATGGTTAGAAGGACAAG
Source organism: Candidatus Hydrothermales bacterium (assembly GCA_039630235.1). NCBI lineage: Bacteria > Pseudomonadati > Caldifarciminota > Caldifarciminia > Caldifarciminales > Caldifarciminales bacterium. Next base: position 45,757 of record JBCNVI010000009.1, read on the forward strand.
GAGTGAGATTGAGAGATATTTTCCTGAGGATTTAAAAAATAACAACGTTAAGTTTCCGGAGATAGAGCCCCCAAGACCTGTTTTCTATGAGTTAAATGATGAGGAAGATAAAATATTCATGGAAACTGTAAGTCTTATAACTCAGGATTTAAAGTATTCACGTTATAAGCCCCTAATTTATTTAGTTAAGCCTGTTGGTCCCTTGGAGATACAAGCCCAGCAAAACTTAGACGGGTTCATGAAGGTTCTACTTGTAAAAAGGCTTGAAAGTAGTTTTTATGCCTTTTTGTAAAAGTATCGAACGGTTCATAGTTTCTTATGAAAAGTTTATAGAAACATATAAAAAGGGCTATGTTTATGTGAGCAAGAAATACATTAATAGGATCTTTGAACTTAGGGATCAAGGAGATGATGAGGCAATTCAAAAGCTGGTTGAGGAGGGTAAAGCAGAGTGCTATAGAGCAAAAGAATTTAAAGAAAACTTTATAGATGATCTTAACCACGATCTCAGGATCCTAAAAAATATTAAGTCGATGTGGGAAAATATAAAAAGAGATCCTAAATTAGAGACTTTTATTAAGAAACTTGAGACCGATCCTATTTTAAGTAAAGACTCAAAGCTAATCATATTCACTGAGTCCAAGGAGACGGCAGAATACCTAACTGAGGCCATAAACTCAAAGTTTGGTGAAATAGCTCTGATGTTTCATGGAAACTCGCCTGAAATAGTTAGGGATAAGGTTATAGAAAATTTTGATGCAAGAGCAAAGGTTAAAAAGGATGATTGTAGAATTTTAGTTTCTACCGAGG
>JBCNVI010000009.1:46654-50888 GCA_039630235.1 Candidatus Hydrothermales bacterium
AGGAAGAGTAAACCGTATAGATACACCTTTTGATAAAATTTATATTTTTAACTTTTTCCCGACTAAACAGGCAGACACTGAAATTGAACTTACAAATATTGCTCGTTCAAAGATAGAGGCATTTTTAACTCTTCTTGGAGGTGATTCAGCTATTCTTACAGAGTGAGAGCCTGTTGCTTCTCATGAGTTATTTGATAAGCTTATATCAAAAAAGACCATAACTGAAGAGAACGAAGTTGAAGAAAGTGAACTTAAATACCTGAGAGTTATTGAAGAGATTAGGGATAAAGATCCTGAACTTTTTGAAAGGATAAAGCAACTTCCTAAAAAAGCTCGTTCCGCAAAGAAATTTAATGAAAGTTTAAAGGGAATTTCAGAGCCTAACTCTCTTATAACGTTTTTTGGAAAAGGTAAACTTATGAAATTCTTTATATCAGGGAAAAAGGGGACATTTGAACTTGATTTTCTGACAGCAGCAAAAATTCTTGAAAGCTCAGTTAATGAAAAGGTTGAAACACTTCCTCTTCATGAGTATTGTGACCTTCTCTATAAGAATAAAATTGCCTTTTTAAACGCCACGACTAAGAAAAAAGTTGAGAGTAGTGAAAGGAGAGGTTCTAATAGTGAAAAAGAGTTATTAAAGATTCTTAAGGCTGTACAAAAAAATAGTAAGCAGTTAACTGAGGATCAGGAGGAATATATAAAGAGAGTTATTATGAGGCTTGAGGAGGGTGCTTTACCTAAAAAGACAATCAAAAGAGTATTAAAGGCACTTCAAAAATTTAATATTAACGAAATACAAAATCCTCTGAATGTGATAAGTGTCCTACAGAAAGAAATATCATCTGAATTTCTTAAGGGCTATTATGCGGAAGTTACCGGAGTGACAGAGAGTAAAAGAGAGGTAATTTTATCGCTCTATTTAAGTTAGCAAGATAATGAGGATGTTCGGGGAGGTAAAAAATAAGCTGATAGGGTTAATTTCCCGTTTAAAGAAAATATGGTATCAAAGAAATTTGTAAAAAGTTTTTATTAAGGATTTATGGAGAATTGGAGAGTGAGTAGAAGGCGCAGTGGGTTAATAGATAAAATAGCCATAGAGAATTATGGTATGGTCACAGAATTGTTGAAAAAATGAGAGAAAAGAGAATTTTCAGGCTTTACAAAAGACAAAACGGAGAAGTTGAGAGAGCTTTAAAAATGTTAAATTTTGGATCTAAATTATCTATTCAAAATATATCCCTTGAAAAATTACGTTTAAAAAAATTAAAATTAACGGGGCAAAAGGAGGAATGAACAGGGAGCAAGCAAAAAGACTAATAATTGAAACCTTTGAGGATGCTTTGATAAGAATAAGTTTTGCTATTTTCTCAGAAATTTGGTTAAATCCCATGAAGAAGAAACTCTCGTAATTTACGGAAGCTTTCTTCCTGATGCTTTTAGTTCTCACATAGATTCACTGGAAAGAATTGGTATATACTCCCGTGATGATAAAGAAATAGATTTACTTATAGTTCAGCTAAAAAAGGAGACTTCTCTTGAAAGAGCAAGAACTATGCAGAGGAACTTTGTGGCCTGGTATCTAAAAAATAGTAGTGATTTAAGGTTAAAGGATGCTGCGCTTGTAGCCTTTGTATCACCTAATAAAGAAGATTGGCGCTTCTCTCTTGTAAGGATGGATTATCGTTTTGTAGAGACAAAAGATGGCAAGGTATAGGTCAAGGAGGAGTTCACGCCTGCGAAAAGATACTCATTTTAGTTGGGAAAAATGAAAAAAGTCATACTGCTCAAAGTAGACTTTTACCTATTCTTGAAAGTGACAGAAAGCCAACTCTTGAAGAGTTAGAGGAAGCCTTCAGTGTTGAGGCTGTTACTAGAGAATTTTTTGAAGCTTATAAATATGCTATAAACGAGGTGATAATAAAATCACTTGACAAGAGGGTTGATTATAATAAGCGTCACTCTTTTGCTCCACTTCTTTTATCAAGGATCCTATTTATTTACTTCTTGCAACGCAAAAAATGGTTGAAATGGAAAAACTATGAGCAAGATGTAACTACTTAAGAAATCTATATCTAAAATACAAAGAGTATGTGAAGAAAAACAGGCACAAGGAAAATACGTTTTATTCTTCCTGGCTCTCCAGTCTCTTCTTTGGAGCGTTTAATAGAAAATCTCATCTTATTTCAAAGGATTTACCTGAGGATATACAGGAGTCTTTCAGGATTATGCCTTATTTAAATGGTGGTCTTTTTACCAAAACAGAACTGGATGAACTTGGTTTAGATGTTCCCGATGAGGTTTTTGAGTGGCTATTTGAGCCTGATGCTACCGGAAAGGATAAAGGAAAGGGATTTTTGAAAATATTCAACTTTACCGTTAATGAGTCTTTACCTATAGACGTTGAAGTTGCTGTTGACACTGAGATGCTTGGTAAGGTCTACGAATCCTTAATTGCTGAAGAGGAGAGAGGTGCTACTGGTATTTTCTATACATACCCAAGAACTGAAATTGATTTTATGGGTAGAATGTCTCTTGTTGAATATCTTGCTAGCGAAACAGGGATTGATAAGGAAAAGATTATAAATTTTGTTTTTGATTCACGCAATAAAATTGAAAATTTTTCAAAGGAGGATTTGGCCAAGATAAGATCTAAACTGGACAGAGTAAAGATTGTTGACCCTGCTGTTGGTTCTGCTTCTTTTTTGGTAGGTATGATGAATATTCTCGTGGAACTCCGCACCCTATTGACTAAGAAAATTGAAGGTAGGGATGAGAATATATTTGCTTTAAAAGAGAGAATTATTCAGGAAAACCTTTATGGTGTGGATGTAAAGGACTGGGCTGTAATGGTAGGGGAGTTAAGGTTTTGGTTGTCTTTGATAATTGAGACTGAAGAAAAATATATGGATATTTATACAAAGCCACTTTTGTCTAATTTATCATTTAAAATTCGGCAAGGTGATTCACTGGTTGAGAAAATTGTTGGAATACAAGTAAGTTTAAGGGGTGAATTTTGGAGGTATTTACCGAAGAGTATAGAGTATAAAATAAGAGAGCTAATTGATCGTAAAAATGCTTTCTTTTCCGGAGAAAGAAGTGCAGACTTAAGGGAAATTAAAGAGATTGAAAAATTGGAACACGAAATCTTTACGGAGATAATATCTTCGAAAATGAAAGAGTTATTAAACCAGTATAGTCGTTTGGATAATGAAAAAAAGCAGTTAAAGGAGCAGAAGGACTTATTCGGTAAAGAGGATACAAAATTTAAGGAAAAGATAAAAGAAATAGAGTTAAAAATGAAGGAATTATTGGAGGAAAAGGAAAAATATGAAATTACACTGCAAAATCTTAAAAAGAAAACTCAGAAAGATTATTTTCTCTGGGAGGTGGATTTTGCAGAGGTCTTTGCAGAAAAGGGTGGTTTTGACATAGTAATAGGAAATCCACCCTATGTAAGGCAGGAGTTAATTGCCCCGCCTCTTGAAGATAAAAATAAATACAGTGATGAAGAATGGAAAAAAATAAAGGCCCAATATAAAGAAAAACTTATTTCATCAGTTAAAAACATATGGAGGGATGTTAAAAAGATAGATAAAAAGAGTGATCTTTATGTGTATTTTTACTATCATGGGCTTTCGCTTTTGAGGGATGGAGGGCTCTTTTGTTTTATAAATTCTAATGCTTGGCTTGATGTTGGTTATGGTGCAGGGCTTCAGGAATTTTTGTTAAAAAATATGAGGCCGATTTACGTTATTGATAATCTAAAAAGACGCACATTTAAAGAGTCAGATGTAAATACTGTGATAGTTGTTATTCAGAAACTACAGGAAAAATTACAGGACTATACCATAAAATTCGTGGCTTTCAAAAAACTATTTGAGGATGTTATTAATGCTGAAGTAATAAAAAGAATTGAAAGAGCAAGGCAACTAATCCTTGATGATGAAGATTTCAAGATATTTCCAGTAACTAAAAAAGAACTACTTATTGAAGGTGTTGAAATCAATAAAGAATAGTCTCAGCAAGAATTAAAATTAGAACCAGAATATCTTCCCTATAAAGGCAGCAAATGGGGTGGAAAATATTTAAGAGCTCCTGAGATTTATTTTAAGATTATAGAAAAAGGAAAAGATAAGTTAATAAGGTTAGGAGATATAGCAGAAGTAAGACGAGGCTTTACAACTGGAGCTAATGAATTCTTTTACTTAAAACCAATTGGAATGACAGTTAA
>JBCNVI010000009.1:51084-55673 GCA_039630235.1 Candidatus Hydrothermales bacterium
GAGGTACAAAAGCATTAGAATATATAAAGTGGGGAGAAAAACGAGGATTTCAGAATAGACCTACATGCAAAGGAAGGCCAGATGGTGGGATTTGGGGGAAATCTACTCTCCTATATTATCAAAGAGATTCGTGAATGATAATTTCGCGTACTTCTATAATCAAGTAAATTTTTTCGTTGGTGATACATTTTTCGTTATTTCATATAACGAACCACATTCTATATTGTGTTCATTAAATTCATCATGTGGAGCTCTCTTTGCAGAAATTATCGGTAGAAAAAGTATGGGTGAGGGCGTATTATTGATGTATGGTTCCGAGATAAGTAATCTTTTAGTGCTACACCCTAATCTAATACGCGTAGACAAAATTCTGCTGCAAAGCATGCTTAATAGAAATTTCTTTCCTATTTTCAAGGAACTTGGCTTTGACCCCACAAGGCCAATTTGTGAACAAGAGCCGAATCCCCTGCCAGACAGAAAAGCTCTTGATGATATTGTTTTTGACGCCCTCGGTTTAACTGAAGAAGAACGCAAGGAGGTCTATTGGGCAGTAGCAGAGCTTGTGAATAATAGATTAGAAAAAGCAAAGAGCGTGTGAAAATAGTATATTCTATGCAAGTAAACAATGAATTAATTATTAAATACTTACGGCGATAGGTGGCTTCAATCTAAAATCCAAAGAATGAAAAATCTTCTAAGAATTACTGAACCCGATGAAGCCTTATACAGAGAGATTATGCTTTCCCTAGGATATCACAAAAATAAAGTCCAGTTTCTTGAACTTGCTCTAATGCTTCCTTATAGGGAAATTAAAAACTAAAAGAAAGATCTATTATAGAAAAGGCTCTACTCTATCGTGCAGGTCTTTGTGAGGATACAAACGGCTTACCTCAAAGTTTTGACTTATCTCTAAAAATGGATAAATCTATGTGGGTTTATAGCGGAATTAGACCTTCCAACTATCCAGAAAAAAGAATAAAAGGAATATCCTACCTTTTGTCTTCAAGCCTTGACAAAGGATTAGTAATTTTTTTTAAAAATAATATACTTTCACAGATTGAAAATAAAAACCCTAGGTCTTCCCTAAGAAAAATAATGAATTTTCAGGGAATTGGATTACAGAGAAAAGAAGAAATGTTTTTTAATATCATTATGCCCTTTATGCTTGCTCTTAACTCAGACCCAAATATAAATAACTTCCTTGAATTTCTATTCGACACATACCCTCCACTAAAATACAATTCTCTTATTAAGAAATTTCTTATTAACCATAAAAATATAAAAATAAAAACTGTAAAAGACTACATGGGCGTTATATTCCTGATGAAATCATAATGACACTTGGTAAAGTTTTTATCGAAAATGTTGACAAAAAACAAATTCCAAAAACTACTTCCCACTCCTCAAAACAAAAAAGTAATAGAACTTAAAACCCCAGAGTGAGAAACTAGTTTATAAACTTTAAGTAAAGAAGTTTTACTAAGAAGTGAAACACTAATACAATAAATTATCAAGCAAAACCTAAAAGGATTAGTTAAATTATGGTAGCAAACTTTCGAGCTAAATTTTTGTATGTTATAAAATATAGAATGTCAATAAGGTTTATTAAAGGAGCTTTTCCAGTTTAAGACCTCAGACCTTAATTTTGGAATATACCGGTCTTCTTGACCTATGTTTACCATTTTTAAGGTCAAAAAATGTTTTTTGGGCTTTCTATAATAATAAATCGTTTGATTTTCAATAATTTTTAGTTTTAGACTCCTTTAATTTTTGGTTGGGGACAATTTTTAAAAATGTATTTAAAAACTGACCGAGTAAAGATAAAGAAACTGATAAAGTGTATGAATATTTAAGGGATTTTGATGTCATACAAAGAGAAAGAAAAAAAACAATGAGAGAAGTGAGTTCTTATTTAGGAGAAGTTGACAGACTAAATAAAGAAGAATTTGCGTTAGCTATTTCTGTTGGAATAAAAGAATTTACAGAAGATGAAATTACTCTTATAAAACTCTAACGGTAGAGTCCTCATTATGATAATAAGAAAAATATGGTAAAGACCTAGTTTAGACAAAACGTTTGAAGATATTTTGGGGAGTAGAAGTTAGTAGAAGGATATTCGTGCTTGTTGTTTCTCTTTTATTGTATACCTCCCTTGGAATGTAGTTTATCTTATTTTTGGGAAAAAGTACTTTGGTTATAATAGAAATAGCAAAAGATTTGAGCCGTTTTTAATGAGAACTTGGAAAAAGTAAATAAAAGAGAAAAAAGAGTGAAAGTTAAATGGGTGGAGCTAAAAAGTAGTGAGAATAATGGAAATCAAAGCGAAATATCATATAAAGAGTTTTTTGATTTTGAAATAGATGGAAGAAGATTTGAGTATTTTTTGAGTTAAAAAATTGCACAGGAAGAGAAAATAAAAATAGAGGAAGAGTACTTATTAAAAGCGAGAAATGATTTAGATGTAAAGAGCATAATAAAGGGAACATAAAAGATTAAGGGGGCGAAAAGCGCATTTAGTGAAATAAGGGATTTTATGAAGATATGACCTATTTATCACAAGACTAAAAAGAGAAAAAGAGGGTTGAGGCTCATATATTTGTTGCAGTTTTTGGGTATTTAGTAGAGAGAGCAATCTACGAAATTTTAAAAAGGAAAATAAAAATGATTGATATTCAAGGATTTTTAAATTAAGTTGGCAAACATGAAATAAAATACACATTGAATCTATTTCTCATCTCTCGCATTTACAGCAACTTTCAATTTAATAGGTAAGATAGGTGCGGGCTTCTTCAATCCCTTTTATTAATTTAATGTTTAATCCTTTAATGTGTTCTTCAACGCCGGGGCGACAGAATATGGCAACTATTATCTTTTCATCTATTTTCTCGTTTTCTTCAGATTCATAAAACCTTACAGTTTTTTCAAATTCTTCAATCTCGGCTAAACTTAAGGAAGATTTAACTTCAATTGCTATTTTCTTTTTATCTTTTATAATAATATCAATCTCTGCAGGTCTTGGAAAGGTAAAGAATTTGCACTCCTTATCAAATTTTTTCCATTTAATCACTTTATATCCAACTTCAGATAAAACCTCTTCAAATCCTTTTCTGAAAGCATCTTCTGCTCCAATTCCCCATCTTGAGCCAATTGCTGAGATTGTATCTCTCAAAATCTTAAACCCACTATCCATCCTTAAAGCTAACTCTTCAAATCTTTTGTTTACTTCTTCAAACCTTTTGTTTACATCCTCAAACCTCTTGTTCATATCTTCAAATCTTCTATTTATATCTTCAAACCTTCTATTTATATCTTCGAACCTTCTATTTACATCTTTAAACCTTTCATTTATCTCTTCAAATCTTCTATTTACATCTTCAAATCTCTTGTTTATTTCTTCAAATCTCTTATTTATTTCTTCGAATCTTCTACTGTTTTCTTCTCTTTGTGCCTTTAATTCAAGGAGTATCTCTTTTATTTCCTCTTTTGTAACTGCTTTCCTCTCAATTATCTCTTCAATCTTTGCTCTTATAGAAGGGTATTTTTCAATGATTTCAGGTAGCTTTTTCTCAATTATTTTTATTATTTCTTTCTCAGATAAGGTTCTTTTCATACTAGAAATAAATAATAAAAGGAAAAAATGGAGATTTCAATTAGCATTTAAATTTTCTGTAACAATGAAAGAATGCTAAAAGTTGCGGAGTATAAATGAATTATACCATCGGTTAAATTTATAGAACTTTTTTATTACCATCACAGATTTTTTTGGAGTATATTGTAAAGTGGTTAATGAATTACAAGGGAGTTGAATATAGATGGGGAGGAGGATTGACAAAAAATCCCGGTTTAGATTATCTTGGGCTTGTATTCTTAGCTTATTTTAGAGGATATAGAAAAAGTTGTATTTTGCTTTCTTTAAAACCAAGTGAACTTGTAAAAAGTAAGAAAACTTTTAATACCTGTTGAAGGACTCAATTAAGTAATGAAGGAAGAAATTGATATATCAAAAATTAAAAGGGGTAGATATAATTTATTTTCTTTTTTCTTTATATTGTTAGCGATGATAAACCGTTTATAAGTATAAAGGGTAAAGACTATTATGCCTGGCGCCTTGGAATATATATAGGAAATGGTGAATTGATAAATGCTTATCCAGGAGATAAGGTAGTATAAAAATTATTAATTTATAATTCCGCAAGAGGTTTAAATAATTGATCAAATCAACATTAAATTTTTTTGGTTCAATAAGATTTTCGGAGATGCTATTCACGAAATGTTCTTCCAGTGTTCTAATGAATCTTTTTACGCAGGCATTGCTTTGTGTATCCCTTACTCCACTTAATTTTTTTAAAATAGAAAAATAAAGAGTGAAAGCGAGAAATGAATTAACAAAGGTGGTTAAAGAAAGATATTTAAGGTGTTATATTTCGCCACCATCAGGAAGACCCAAAAAGAAAAGACGTAAAAGAAGAAAAATTTATGATGAAGAAGTGAAAGGAGCTTTAATTTTCATTTGTAAAATTCTGAATACTATTTCTTCACATAGATTAAAGTCTTTCATTAAAGAAATAGTTCCTATTTTAGAAGAAAAA
>JBCNVI010000010.1 GCA_039630235.1 Candidatus Hydrothermales bacterium
AAGAAGAAGGACTCTTCCAGATGGTAGAGTTTGGAAATTGGGTGATATTATCTATTCAACCCCTCTTGTAGTTGGACCTCCAACTGAAAGATATGATCTTATTTATGGAGATGTCAGTTATAATGAATTTTATAGAGCTTATAAGAATAGGAGGACCGTTGTTTATGTAGGAGCAAATGATGGGATGTTCCATGCCTTTAATTCAGGGAGACTAACAGAAACAGGAAATGATCTTTCACCATTACAGATAGATCCTGCTGGTTATTCTATTGGAGATGAAATTTTTGCTTATATTCCTTTTAATCTTTTGCCTCATCTTAAGTGGTTACCAAGAAATGACTACTGCCATGTATACTACGTAGATTTGAAACCTTATCCCACAGATGTTAGGATATTTACTCCTGGTCCTATTCATACAAACGGTTGGGGAACAGTAATTGTAGGAGGCCTTAGACTTGGAGGAACTTTATATAATACTCCAACAAAGGTTTATTCCTCTGCTTTCTTTTTAGCAGATGTTACAAAGCCTGAAAATATTACAATTTTATGGGAAAAAAGATTACCAGATGGATCATATACTACTTCATTTCCAACCACATGTAAAGTTGGAGGCAGTTGGTTTTTAGTAGTTGGAACAGGTCCTAACAATCTATCTAATGTAAATTCTAATCAAGCTCCAAAGATATACGTACTTGATTACAGAACCGGGCAAATCCTTAGGACCTTTAACTTGCCTGTTAATTCTTCATTTGTAGGTGATATAATTTCAGTTGACTATGATCTTGACTATAATGTAGAAGTACTTTACTTTGGAACAAATATACTTGAAAATCCTACTTTACCCAGATATGGTGGAGTGCTTTATAAAATAAAAACAAATGATGATCCCAATCCCAACAGTTGGGCACTAGTACCAGTTTTTGATGCAGGAGAACCTATTATCTCATCACCTTCAGTAGGAATGGATAGTAGGGGTAGATTATGGGTCTATTTTGGGACAGGTAGGTTTTATACAAGAGAAGATGCCAATTACTTAGAAACACAGTATCTTGTAGGTGTAAGGGATGAGGATGCTTACTATAATCTGAATAATCTTCTTGATGTCACGAATATAAGGGTTTTTGGACCTGATAGCGTTTTTATTGGTCAAGTAAGGATTTCCTTTAATGAGCTTGAGCGAAGGATTTCAACAGAATACAAGGGTTGGTATAGAAGACTTGTAGATGGAGAAAGATGTATTACAAACTCTGCTTTAATAGGCGGAATTGTTCTTTTTACTACTTTTAAACCTAAGTTTGAACCCTGTGAAGCAGGTGGTACAGGTGCACTTTATGCTCTTTATTACTTAACAGGAACAGCTTACTATAAGCCAATTGTAGGAGAATTAGCTACAGGTGAAAATTTACCTTCAATTTCTACTGGTCCTGGCGCTCCTTCAGAACCTACAGTATATGTGAGTACTGAGGGAGAAAAAGTTTTTGTTCAACTTGGAACAGGTGGTATCTTTGAAACTGAATCTCCTCTTCCCTTTTCACCACAAAGATCAAGAGTTATTTTCTGGAAGGGTAGATGATAATGAAAAAAGGTTCAAATCCCTTTAAAAAGTTTTAACAATTTTAAAAATGAAAAGATTTTTGATATTTTTTCTTTTAATCTTTTTTACCGGAACCCTTTGGGCAGATTGGGTTGAAGGAAGTGATACCCTTACTTTGTATGAAGTTAAGGAAAACTTATTTTATTTTGAAGAGTATATGATTCCCTTTAAAGCAGATTATACTTTACCTTCCCTTATTCAATCTAAAAAGTTCATTAATAGATCAAACGAAGCTGAAATAAAACTACCTGCAAAAGTCTTTATTAAATACCTTTTAAATGTGACCGGAGAAGAAGATATTAAATTTCACGAGATAAAAATTATCTCCTTTGAATATATAAAGAGATTGTAAACTGATTACTTTATCTGGAAATGAGGTATCTGATTCCTTTAGTTCTCATTTTCTTGGTTTTCTGCAAGAAGGAAATAAAGAAAGAAAAGGGCGTACCTTTTGAAATAGAATTTGCAGAAATTAATAGTAAAAAACCGTGTGTAAACGATATTGTAAGTGTAAATTATGTCTTAAAAGGGGAGACTAAGGAAGCTAAGGTAATTGTTGAGTGGTATGTAAACGATAAAAAGGTTTCTGAGGGCTCAGAGTTTAAATTAGAAAATGTAAAAAAGAAAGATAAAATTTATGCGGTTTTAGTCCCTTTTAGCAAAGGGGTTAAGGGAAAGCCCTATTCCACAGAACCTGTTTATGTGGCAAATAGTCTACCAGTAGTTGAGCGTGCTTATTTTAATCCAGAAGTTATATACTCCAATACAGAAAAAGTTAAGGTAATTCCACAAGGCTATGACCCTGACGGAGAGACGATTATTTTTTTTGCACGATGGAGAATTGGTAACTTTTACCCCGCTGATTCTTCACTAGAAATCTCTTTAAAAAATTTAAAAGAGGGAGACACAGTAGAAGCATTTGTTTACGCAAGAGATAACGAATCTCGTTCGTATAAATCATACTCCCTTTATACTTTAGTTCAAAACTCTCCACCCCAGATTTATAAAGAAGATTTTTTTATTAAAGAAAATAAAATTTTTGTAAAATTCTTTGCAAAAGACCCTGACAACGAAAACCTATCCATTGAACTAATTAGCTCAAATGTTTCTCCTCTTGAAATAAAAAGTAATGAACTTACCCTTGTTTTTCCCTACGATCAAAAAGTAAACGAGCTTAAATTAGACGTAAAGATCTCAGATACAAAAGATAACTACATCCTCAAGAGCCTGCTTTTAAATATTAAAAGATAGAAAACCATAACCCCTCCCTTGCTTGTTACGAGAGTAGATCGTTAGAGGGGTATTTATTAATCTAAGAAAGAACTTCTATTCCGGGTAAGCTTCCCTTTTCTATAAACTCGAGTGAGGCACCTCCGCCTGTTGAAACAAAAGATATTTTATTTTCCAACTTTAGTTTTTTCACAGCCGTTACTGTCTCTCCACCTCCACAGAGAGAAAAGGCACCCTGTGAAGTAACCTCTGCAATTTTTTTAGCTATTTCGTTTGTTCCTTTTGCAAAAGTTCTATTTTCAAAAACACCCATCGGTCCATTCCAGAAAATCGTTTTTCCCTTTGAAATTTCTTCCTTAAACATCTGAATCGTCTTTTCTCCAATATCATAACCAGCATAACCCTCTGGTATCTCCTCACCTTCTTTATATTTTTTACTCTCTGGTAATTCAGCGTATCTTGCATCTACTGCAACAACAAGTTTTTCCTCAGGTAGCTTTTTAACTTCATCTACAAATTTTTCATCAAGTATTGACTTTCCAATACTTTTACCCTTTGCTTTCCAGAAAGTGAACATCATTCCCCCACCTATCAAAACTTTATCACATTTGTTAACGAGTGTCTTTATTACTCCGATCTTATCTTCTACCTTTGCACCACCAAGCACAGCTATAAAGGGCCTCTCAGGATTCTCCGTTATTTTCTTTAAACTATTAATTTCTTTCTCAAGTAAAAAGCCAGCATACTTTTCCTCAAAGAGTTTTGGCAATGTGTAAACTGAAGTATGCTTCCTATGAGAGGCAGCAAAGGCCTCATTTACATATATATCCGCCAGTTCCCTCCATTTCTTGGCAAGTTCAATGTCATCTTTCTCTTCGCCCTCTTCAAATCTTGTATTTTCAATAAGTAAGACCTCTCCCTCCTTCATTTCATTTATTATCTTTAAAACCCCTTCACCATATAGTTCTTCCGTGTATCTTATGTCTTTCTTCAAAAGTCTCTTCAGTTTCTGTGCAACTGGTTTCAAGGAAAATTCAGGACTCCTTTGACCTTTCGGCCTCCCAAGATGGCTTGCCAGTATTACCTTCCCCCCCTTTTCAATCAAGAACTTTATTGTGGGGATTGTTTCCTTTATCCTGGTATCGTCAAGAATTTTTCCTTCCTTAATTGGCACGTTAAAGTCAACTCTAAGAAAAATTCTTTTACCTTTTATATCACCAATTTGATTTAAACTTTTCATTTTACTTTCCCCTTTTACTCTTTTTCAGCTATAAACTCAAGCAGGTCAACTACTCTTACTGAATAGCCCCATTCGTTGTCATACCAACCAGCTACCTTAACAAGATTTTCAACAGTTTCTGTTAGTGTAGCATCAAAGATGCACGAGTGTGGATTACCGATAAAGTCTGATGAAACAAGGGGTTTATCGCAGTATTCAAGATACTTTGGCATTTCTTGGGAAGCCTTTTTAAAGGCCTCATTTACTTCTTCTTTTTTCACCTCCCTTTCTACAATTGCTGTAAAGTCACATAGAGATACAGTAGGAGTTGGAACTCTTATAGCAACAGCCTTTAACTTACCTTTTAATTCTGGGTAAACAAGTTCTATTGCCTCAGCGGCTCCTGTGGAAGTTGGGATTATGTTTAAAGCAGCTGCTCTTGCCCTTCTTAAGTCCTTATGGATCTGATCAAGTATTCTCTGATCATTTGTATAAGAGTGAATTGTGGTCATTTCTCCCTTTTGAATTTTGAAATTTTCATGTACAACTTTTACAAGGAAGGAAAAGCAGTTTGTAGTACAGGAGGCGTTTGATATTACAAAGTGTTTCTTAGGATCGTACATATTATCATTTATTCCAAGTACAATCGTAACGTCTGGTTTTGTGCCTTTTCCAGGAGCAGTTATTACGACTCTTTTTGCTCCGGCATCTATGTGAGCTTGAGCTTTTGTTCTATCTGTAAAAACCCCGGTTGCTTCAACTACATAATCAATTTCAAGATTTTTCCAGGGAAGTTTTGCTGGTTCCTTTTCTGAGAAAGTGAGTATTTTTTTGCCATCAATTAAAAAGCCATCCTTTTCAACTTTTATCTCTTCTTTTGTAATTCCAAAAATTGAGTCGTATTTATAGAGGTGGGCAAGGGACTCACTATCTGCAAGGTCATTTATTGCTACAAATTCAAGGTTTTCCCTCTTTAAACCCTCCTTTAGAACTTGCCTTCCAATTCTTCCAAAACCATTTATAGCAATTCTTACTTTTTTCTTCATATTTGTTTTAAACTAAATTGGGATTTGAACCGTTTCTATATAGAAGTTTATTATAACAAAACTTTTCTTTTGAAAACAAAATACCGTGTTAACCTATAATATTTTTAACAATGAAAAAATTTATTTTAATTCTTTTAATACTTTTGGTTGGGTGTTCCTTTAAGATTTTCAAGAGGACTGTGCCTGAGGAATTAGGAATTGAAAGGCATTTCGCTCAGGGTATTTACTATTTTTATAAGGGTAAGTATGAAAAAGCAAGATTTTATTTTAACAAGGTTTTATTTTCAGGAGAGATAAGAGAGTTTAGTGATGATGTACAGTTTTACATCGCAAAGTCCTATTTTTTAGAGAGAAATTTTGAAACCGCCCTGTCAGAATATAATTTTCTCTTAAGTCAGTTTCCTAATTCGGAGCATCTGGAGGAGGCCGAATTTGATATTATAAAAGTTGAAATTTTAAAAGTCTCATCGCCCTTACATGAAACTCATGAACTTGAAAAAGTTTTACCTAAGATAGATAATTTCTTAAAAAAATATCCTAATTCAAAATTCAGTGATGAATTAATGGGATTAAAAAATATAGTTTTAAACATCTTAGCTGAAAAAATTTACTCTATAGCAAGACTTTATGAGAATTTAAAGAAATATTATTCAGCTGAAATTTACTATAAAGAGCTGATTGATAAGTATCCGGATACTATATGGGCAGAAAAGGCAAGAAAAAAAATTAACAAAAAATGAAAAAAGTGGGAGTATACGGCGGAGCCTTTGACCCACCCCATATAGGTCACTTTTTAATTGCCCAAGAAGTTTATGAAAAATTACAACTTGATAAACTATATTTTCTTGTTTCATACAAACCTCCTCATAGAGAGGTGAAAGCAGAATTTGAGGACAGATTGAAAATGGTAGAGCTAATGCTAGATGGGTCATCTTTTTATGTCTCTGACTTCGAATCTAAACTTAACTTTACACCAACCTACACAGCTATTGTTTTAAGTGAGTGGAAAAAAAGAAATAAAGATGAGGAAATTTATTTTATAATGGGTCAAGATCAATTTTTAAACCTTGAAAAATGGTATGAATATAAGAAACTATTTGAACTTTCAAAAATTGTGGTCTGCAAAAGGCAGGGGGACGAAATCAAAAAATTGAGTAATTTTAAAGAAAAAGTAATTTTTCTTGACACAAGAATTATTGAAATTTCATCTAAAGAGATAAGGGCTAGGATAAAGGAGGGTAAAAGTATACACCTTATGGTTCACCCTGAAGTGGAAAAATATATAAAGGAAAGGAGGCTTTACTTAAAATGAGACTAATCTATTCTTCAAGATACGAAATTGACATAGGACCTCACGTTTTCCCAACTAAAAAGTATAGATTAATTAAGGAAAAACTAATAGAGGAGGGTATTGCTAAAGAAAGTGATTTCTTTGAACCAGAACCAGAATCCTTTGAAGAATTAAAGATTGTTCACACTGAGGAGTATTTAGATGACTTAAAGAATTTAAGATGGACAAGAAGGACAATGTTTTCTGAACTCCCCTTAAATAAAGAAGTTGTTGATTTTTACCTAATCGGGGCAAGGGGCACCTATCTTGCCGCGTTAGATGCTCTTGAAAAAGGGCTAGGTATACATATTGGCGGTGGTTGGCATCATGCCTTTGCTGATAAAGCTGAAGGGTTCTGCTATATAAATGATCTTGCCTATGCAGTAAAAAGATTAAAAAAAGAAAATAAAATTAAAGGGGCTTTAGTTATTGATCTTGATGTTCACCAGGGTAACGGTACAGCAAAAATATTTGAAAATGACGAGGATGTTTTTACTTTTTCAATTCATCAAGAAGACCTCTATCCTGTACCTAAACAGAGAAGTGACTTAGATATAGGCCTTTGGAGTGGCACTGGAGAAAAGGAGTATTTGGAAGTTTTAGAGGAATCACTTTCTAAAATATTTGAGGGAAGAACCTTTGACCTTGTCCTATATCAAGCAGGAGCTGATCCGTATGAAAAGGATCTCCTTGGAAATTTAAGGTTAACTAAAGAGGGCTTAAAAAAGAGAGATGAAATTGTTAGAAGATATACTCTTGAGAGGGGTTTTAAAGTTGTAATAACTCTGGGTGGTGGGTACTCTTCAGATATCAGAGATTTGATTGAAATACATTCAAATACTATAAAGGTGTTTCTGCTATGGAAAAGAGAAAGACAATCAAGGATGTAATAAAGTTTGTCGGAAAGGGTCTTTATACTGGGGGTCACGCAGAGATAGTCTTAAAACCAAATGATAAAAGGGGTATTGTTTTTTATGTAGATGGAAAGTTTTTTCCGCTAAGTGAAGTTCAGTTTGTATATAACAAAAGAGGAGTATCTCTAATTTTTGAAAATAGGACTCTGATGTACGCTGAACACCTGATGTCAGCTCTTTATGGCTCTGGTGTTGATGATTGTATAGTTGAGGTAAAGAGTGAAGAAGTGCCCTTTTATGACAGCTCTGCAAAATTCTTTGTTGAGAAAATAATGGAAGTAGGTATAGAGGAAAAAGATGATCCCTTAGAATTTTATGTTATAAAAAGACCTTACTCAAAAAATTTTGGTGGCCCAAGGATTTCTATTTTACCAGATGATAAATTAGAGATAAATTATAGATTTACCCATGAGCCTTACAAAAAGTATAGTTTTAATTTCATATTTGATGTTGAAAGTTATTTTAAAGAAATAGCTTCAGCAAAGACTTTTATAACTTATGAAGAGGCAAAAGAGCTAAAAGAAAAAGGATATTTTAAGGGAGCAGATGAAAAAACGGCGCTGATTTTTAAAGACGGAGATGTAATAGATAAGGATTTGGTAACTTTTGAAAATGAGCCAGCTAGACACAAAATCTTAGATATACTTGGTGATATTTATTTAACAGGAAAAAGATTTAAAGGAAAATTTATTTTTGAGGGTACAGGTCATAAAGAAACTTTAGAGTTTATTCCGTTTCTTGAGGCTTTTTCAGGCTCTGGGTATGAGCTTAACTCAGAGGAAATTAGAAAGATTTTACCTCATGATTATCCTTTCTTGCTAGTTGATAGGATACTATCTGTTGAATCTGATAGAATTGTGGGAATTAAGAATGTAAGCTATAATGAAAATTTCTTTGTGGGGCACTTTCCAGAGCTGAAAATTATGCCAGGAGTTTTAATTGTTGAAGCCTTAGTTCAAACAGGTGGTATAATGATATACGAGAAATTTAAGGAAAAATACGATTTAAAAAATAAGTTGCCAATATTTACAGGGATAGATAATCTTAGGTTTAGAAATATGGTTTATCCGGGCGATACCCTGTATATGGTTGTGAACCTTTTAAGATTCAAGGGAAAAGTTTGTAAAATTAAGGGTTTTGTTCTTAAAGAAGAGGGTATTGTCTGTGAAGGAACCTTTACAGCTTTAATTTCTGAGTAATGAGCTTTATTCATAAGACAGCCATAATTGAAGGAAATGTAAAAATTGGTGAAAACGTTTATATTGGGCCCTATTCGGTTATAGAGGGAGACGTCGAGATAGGGGATTTTACCTATATTGATTCTCATGTTGTAATTAAGGGCAGAGTAAAGATAGGGAAGGAAAATAAACTTTTTAAGGGGTGTTGTATTGGATATCCTCCTCAGGATGTTAAGTTTAAGGGTGAAGATACAGAGGTTATAATAGGGAGTGGCAATATAATAAGAGAGTATGTGACGATACATAGGGCTACGGGGGAAGGGGAAAAGACTATAATAGGAGATTTTAATTTTTTAATGGCCTATTCACATATTGCCCATAATTCAAAAATTGGTAACGAAGTTATAATTGTTAATGGGGCTCAACTTGGTGGACATGTAGAGGTTGAAGATTATGTCTTTATAAGTTCAAACGTTTTAGTTCATCAGTTTGTGAGAATAGGAAAGTATTCAATAATAGGGGGAGGGACTCATGTTAAAAAAGATATAGTGCCCTTTGCTTTATGCTATGGTACACCAGACGCTGAAATTAAAGGGATAAATTCTGTTGGTTTAAAAAGAAGAGGAATAGTAGGCGAGAGACTAAATAACATAAAAAGGGCCTTTAAAATTCTTTTTTTTAGTAATTTAAATGTCACTCAGGCGTTAGAAAGGTTAAAAGCTGAGTTTGAAGGTAATGAGGATGTTTCCTATATTATAAAGTTTATTGAATCTTCTAAAAGGGGGATAACAAAGTAGGTGGGTGAATATGAAGGTAGTTATTGCGTTGGGAGGAAACGCGATTTTGCCAAAAGATAAGTCACCTGACATAGTAACTCAATTTGAAAATACGGAGAAAACTTTAAGGAGACTAGTTCCTGTTTTTAAAAAATCAAAAAGTGCATTTATAACACATGGTAACGGTCCGCAAGTTGGTATAGAGCTTTTAAGAAGTTTTTATGCTAGGGATGTAACTCCTCCCTATCCCCTTGATATACTCGGAGCGGAAACTCAGGGTTGGATGGGGTATATGATTGTTCATATATTAAAAGAGATCTTCTGGGAGGAAAAAATTGAAAAAGAAGCTGTAGCAATTGTGACACAGGTTCTGGTTTCACCGGGTGACCCTGAGTTTAAGGATCCTTCAAAGCCAATTGGTCCTTTTTTCACTCAAGAGGAGGCTGAGTCTTTGAGAACAAAATTTCCCTGGCCAATCAAAGAGGACTCAGGAAGAGGTTATAGAATTACTGTACCTTCTCCCGAACCTATAGATATAATAGAAAAAGATATATTAAAAAAACTTAGTGAAGAGGGTATAGTAACTGTGGCGGTTGGAGGAGGTGGAATACCTGTTGTTAAGGAGGGTAATAAGCTAAAGGCAAGACTTGCTGTTATCGATAAGGATAAAGCCTCTTCCCTTTTGGCGAGGTTAGTTAATGCGGATCTTTTTATGATTTTGACAGATGTAGATTTTGTTTATATAAATTATAGAAAAGAAAATCAGAAAGAATTGAGGGAGGTAAGGGTTTCTGAGTTGATGAATTACATAAAAGAGGGGCATTTTTCAAGGGGAAGTATGTTACCTAAGGTGGAAGCTTCGATTTCTTTTGTTTTAGAGACAGGAAAAAGAGCGGTAATTACATCGCTTGAAAGGTGTATCGAAGGGTTAGAGGGGAGTTGGGGGACTCAAATAATTCCTGATTGAGCCCTACTTGAGCCGTTAAAATTGCTTTCTCTCCGCCTCGGCGGGGTCGGAAAGCTCGAATAGTTCTTAACTGAGCTAATTTTTTCAGAGTGGGCGGGCGAGGATTTGAACCTCGGACCTCCTGTATGTGAGACAGGCGTTCTAACCAGGCTGAACTACCCGCCCCCTTTATGTAATTATAAGATAATTATTTAGACTGTGTCATTGCCTCAAGAAACTCAGTATTAGTTCTATAAAGCCTCATCTTTTGAATTAAAAACTCCATAGACTCTATATTGCTCATATCAGCCATTAATTTTCTTAGTATCCATACTCTATTTAGAACAGAAGTTGGAAGTAAAAGCTCCTCTCTTCTTGTTCCTGATCTTTTTAAATCTATTGCAGGGAAAATTCTTCTTTCTGCCAATTTTCTATCAAGAATTATTTCCATATTTCCAGTTCCCTTAAATTCCTCATAAATCACATCATCCATCCTTGAACCTGTTTCTATTAGGCAGGAAGCCAGTATCGTTAAAGAACCTCCCTCCTCTATATTTCTTGCAGCACCGAAGAATTTTCTTGGCTCTATTAACGCGGTAGCATCTAGACCACCTGAAAGAGTTCTTCCCGAATGTTCTGCAAGCACATTATAAGCCCTTGTTAATCTCGTTAAGGAATCAAGTAGTATAACTACATCTTTTTTTAATTCTACGAGCCTTTTTGCTCTTTCAAGTACTATTTTTGCAACTTGTGCATGTCTCTCAGCTGGCTCATCAAAAGTGGAAGATATAACTTCAGCATCAACCTTCCTCTTCCAATCTGTTACCTCCTCTGGCCTTTCGTCTATCAAAAGAACAATAACAATAGTGTCAGGGTGATTTTTTCTTATACTCTGTGCTATCTTTTGTAACATAACAGTTTTGCCTGCTCTTGGTGGAGATACTATTAAACCCCTTTGTCCATGACCTATAGGTACAAATAGATCGATGATTCTTCTTGTTAAATCGTCCTCCTCGTCTTCTAACTCTAACTTAATTTTTCTTGTCGGAAAGTAAGGAATAAGATCGTCAAAATTAGATCGACTTCTTAGCTCTGAAGGAGGAAGACCGTTTATAAGCTCGACTTTAACCATTGCAGGAAATTTAACGCTTCCGTCTATAGGCACTTTTATATAACCTGAAACAAGGTCTCCTGTTCTTAAGCCAAACCTTTTTACCTGTGACTGTGAAATGTAGACGTCTTCTGTTCCCTGCAAGTAGCTATTTTTAGGGGATCTTAAAAATCCATAACCATCACTATGAATCTCAATTATTCCCTCTCTATATTCTGCTCCCTCTCTTTTTGCATACTCCTGGGCTATTGCTACTATTAATTCATCTTTCTTTAACGAATGCGTTACCTTTATACCTAGTTCTTTCGCTATAGAAATAAGCTCATTAATTTTTTTCTGCTTTAGCTCAGCAATATCTATCATAATTCACAAAAGATCAAAATCGGATTAGAACCTTAACACTTTTATGAGGTTTATAACATTTTCGTATTATTTATATACAGTTCAAATTTTTGACCCAAATTTTTAGAGGCAATTGATGCTATAATCATTCTTTGTAAGAAAATTTCAAAATACTCCATAACAGGTGATATTTTTGTATCTATTTCTATGTCAAACCTTATCACTTTCTTTTCTGGAATAACAATTACACTCGACCTTTTAGCAGAATAATTCACTCTATCATGAATATCGGTTTTTATATTAGATTTTTCCTTTCTAACTCTTTCTCTGTGTACGTCAGATTTATCAGCGATAATTACAGCTGAAGTTAAAACACTTGTTGGTACCCCATCTTCTTCATGGTGATTTGCAATAGCTTGAGATACTTCAATTATTTCATCAACAGGCATTCCTAGTTCAGCTAAAAGTTGATGGGCTATTAAAGCTCCAAATTGGGCATGGTGTTCCCTATGGATTACGTTCCCTATATCATGTAAAAAACCTGCTATTTCTGCAAGTTCTACAGTCCTTTCAGGATATCCAAGTTCCCTTAAAATTTTTCCTGCTGTCTCTCCTACATACTTTGCATGCCTTAGCCCATGCTCTGTATAACCAAGTTTTTCCATATATCTATCTGCTTCCTCAATGTATTTTAATATCTTTTTTTCTTTTAGAAGATCTCTTAAAGTAATAACTCTTTTTCCCATAGAAGTTTCTCTACAATTAAAAGTCCCTCTTTTATTTTTGTTTTGTCTTTCCCACCTCCTTCTGCCTTTATTTTGCTGCCTCCCCCTCCGCCTCTTACAGCATCTCCAAACTTCTTTACAAATTCCCTTGCGTCTAAATTAGATCCTTCCTTAGTTCTTGAAAAAAAGAAAATTTTTTCTCCGGAAGAAACTAAAAATACAAGGGAAAGATCTTCGTATTTCTCCATTAGCATATCTGAAACTTTCCTTATAATATCTGGCTCAAGATCTTCAAAGTGTTCAATAACATACTTTATTCCGTCTTTTTCTTTAATTTTAATTTTATCAACCTCACTAATTGAAATTTTTCTTACAAGTCTTTCTCTTTCTTTTTCTCTTTCTTTGATTTCTTCCTTTAATTTCTCTATTTTCTTAGGTATATTTTCTTCGTCTACTGATAATATTTCTGAAATCTTACTAAGGATTTCTTCTTTTTTTCTCAGGTACTCAAGGGCCTTTATCCCAGTTAAAGCCTCTATTCTTCTTACTCCGGCTCTTATTGACTCTTCCCTTATTATTTTGAAAAGACCTATATCCCCAGTTTTATCGCAGTGGGTACCACCACATAACTCTTTAGAGTAGTCCTCTATTTCAACCACTCTCACCACATCTCCATACTTTTCCTCAAAAAGAGCTATTGCCTCTTTTACAGCCTCATCAAACTTTCTATATTCCCATCTTACCTCTCTGTTATCCAAAATTACTGAGTTTGCCTTATCCTCAATTTCTTTTAATACTAATGGATCAATTGCTTTTGGATAAGTAAAGTCAAACCTTAGTCTATCGTTTTCTACAAGAGAACCCTCCTGTCTTACAAATTCACCTAAAACTCTTCTTAATGTTGAATGAAGTATATGAGTAGCGGTATGGGCTCTTTGAATCCCCCTCCTATTTAATTTATCTACCTTCGCTATTACTTTACTACTTTTTATTTCACCCTTTAATTTTCCAATATGTACTATTTGATCTTTAAACCATTGGGCATCAACAACCTCAATTTCAAAATTTTCTCCGATGATTTTCCCCTTATCTCCTACTTGTCCGCCAGCCTCTCCGTAGAACGGGGTTTTTTCAAGAACAACGTAAAACTTATCATCAGCAAAACCATACTTAATAATTTCTGTCTCTATTTCAAGTTGAGTGTAACCAACAAATTCTGTTTTTTTATCTTCTTTCAAATTTATCCAATCAATCTTTATCTCTTTAAATTTTTCCTTTTCTTTTGCCTTTTCTCTTGCCTTAGAAATTTCTTTTCTAAAGCCCTCTAAGTCCAAGTTTATTTTTGCCTCCTTGGCTACTTCTTCTAAAAAGTCTATTGGTATTCCGTAAGTATCGTAAAGTTTAAAAAGATCTTCTCCATTTATTGTCCTATCACTCTTTAAGGCCTTTTCAATTTCTCTATCAAGATAAACCATATTTTTGAAAATTGTATTTAGGAATCTTTCTTCCTCAGACTTTATTATTATACTAATTTCTTCTCTTTTCTCTTTTACTTCTTTATATCTTTCGCCGTATACCTCGGCAAAGTAGGGCACAAGTTCATACATAAAGGGCTCTTTTATGCCGTTTTTATAAGAGAATCTAAGGGCCCTTCTTAAGATTCTCCTTAAAACATAGCCTCTTCCCTCATTTGATGGGTATGCACCATCAGCAATTGCAAAGGTGAGGGCTCTTGTATGGTCAAGGATTATTCTAAAAAGTAGTTTTGACTCTTCGTATTTTCTGTTCATCGCTTTTTCAAGGTATCTATTTGCTTTTTCAAACAGTTCTGTTTTGTAGGGAGATTCTTTTTCAGTAAGTATCATTAAGACTCTTTCAAGTCCCATGCCTGTGTCAACACCCCTGTTTTTAAGTGGTTTAAGTTCTCCATTTTCCTGCATATCGTACTGTGGAAAGACTATGTTCCATATTTCAAGATATCTATCACAATCACAGCCAGGTTTACATTCTGCACTTTTACAACCGTAATTTTCACCGAGGTCATAGTATATTTCTGTAGAGGGGCCGCAAGCGCCTGTTTTTCCAGCAGGACCCCAGAAATTGGTTTCCTTTCCCATCTTTAATATTCTATCTTCTCTAACTCCCAAGGACTTCCATATGTTGAAGCTTTCTTCATCTTCAAAATATACACTGAAATAAAGTCTTTCTTTTGGTAAGTTTAAGACGTTTATTACAAATTCATAGGCCCATTCGATAGCTTCCTTTTTAAAGTAATCTCCAAAGGAAAAGTTGCCGAGCATTTCAAAGAAGGTGTGATGTCTTACTGTGTAGCCAACTTTATCTAGGTCTGATGCTCTCAGGCACTTTTGGCAAGAAGTTGCTCTTTTAAAGGGCAGGGGAACAGTGCCAGAGTAAAAAGGTTTAAATTGAACCATTCCTGCTGTAGTAAAAAGAAGTGTTGGGTCCTTTTCAGGGATAAGAGAGGATGAGGGTACAATTTCATGTTCTCTTTCTTTAAAGAAGTTAAGGAATTTAATTCTTAGTGATTCTGCGGTCCACATCTTTTTTGGGGATTAAAGAGTTAAGTTTCTTAGAGTAAATTTGGGATTGAACCTATCTTGATTCTTCTCTTAAAGAGCGGGAGACGGGATTTGAACCCGCGACCCCTACCTTGGCAAGGTAGCGCTCTACCGCTGAGCTACTCCCGCAGATTCTAAATTATAAACCTATTTTTCTAAATTTTCAAATTAAAAAATTATATTTTTGATTTCTTCCGGATGAATTATGTTAAAGCGATAGTAAAGTTCAAACATTTCATTTGGCTTTAAATTTACCTCAAAAAAATATTTTCCCTGTGGTTTGTCTTCTTTAAATGGTTTTTTTGAAAATTCAATACCGTTTATTACTATGTCAGGATTGTCTGAAACAGGAACTTCTGCTATTAGTGTGCCCTTTATCTCAGTTTTTCTCTCATTTTTAACGGTAATTTTGTAGGCAAACTTTCTCCTTATTTTCTTTTCAAAAATTCCGCTTTTTTCAATTTCAGATTCAACTAAAATATGTTCTGCTTTTACAAAGGGATCCTCACCAAAATAAAACTTTAAAGTATCACCAGGATAAATCGTACTTATTCTTTTTTTCCCTATATACTCTTCATCTAAAAATATGTTTCCCTCTCCTCCAACTAAAATTTCTTTTGTATTTAAGGTGCCTTTTGCAAGGAGAAAGCCAAACTTATAGTTTCGAGGTATGAATATATAATTAAAGATAACGGGAATTTCATAATTTTTCATAAAAAGGATAACTCCCTTTTCATCAGAAGGAATAGTTGCTCTGTATGGGAAGTTATAATGTAGGGAGGTGTAAAACTCCTCTTCTTGAACAGGTTTTTCTACTTCTATTTCTGGGAGAGTCTCTGGAGCTTGAATAGCTTTTATTTGTAGAAGGGGCTCAGTTACCTTAATCGGTGGGACTTCACTTCTAACGGTCCATCTTAAAGGAGTAGGTTCTACATTCCTCTTTGGAAAATGTGTTGATAGTGATAAATTCACATTTTCAAAATTTTTACCAGTAAATTGAAAGACTCTTGAATGAACGTTAATTATTACTTTTTTTTCATCAGGTAGCCCAATTATCTTGTATAAAAGGTTATAACCACTTTTTGATGTTATAAAGTAACTTAGCGTCAAATTTGTTTGGGTTTCAATTTTAGAATTTATGTAGAGTGATAGTATAAACTCTTCAATTCCTATGGGGTGAAAGTTTGAGAGTCTTTCTTGGATTTTTGTTTTTATAAATTCAAATTCCCTTATTTTTTCCTCCAGTTTTTTTATATTATTTTCTAGCGAAGTTACCTTATCAATAATTATGCTTAATGCTGTATTTATGTTTTTTTCAATGATTTCTCTTTCAAGAAATTCTTTAGATTCTTTTTCAGAGTAAGATGATTTGAAAGTTTGAATAAATTCTACTCCCCTTTTTAAATTTTCTCTTCTTATCTTTAGTTTTTCAATTGTATCCTGTAGAAAGTCGAGTGAATCTTGGAGAGGTTTCAAGAAATCTCCGTATTTCGGATAAGTTTTCTTTTTCAATTTTGTGCTTATAATTTCAGCTCCTTTTAGCTCAACTTTTATAGAGTTTGTATCAACAATTGGTAAAAGTTTTAAAGTTAAAGTGTTGAGGCCCTTTTTAAGACTTACCTCTAATTTTTCAGTTATGAAGGCACCTTCAGGATAAAAAACAGCCGCCTCAATCCTAAAGAATAAAAATAAAATTAAAGAGAACATAGGAAATTTTAAGGAATTTTTGTGACTATTTCAATTAAAATAATTAAAATATGAGAAAATTTCTCTTTGCTATTTTAACAAGGCTTATAAAGTTATTAGCTCCTTCTTTGAGGACCCCGTTTTTGACTGTAGATGGTATATTAGAAGTTTACGATGAAAGTGATAATTTTGTTGGAATAGTTATTGTTGAAAGGAGGAATCCGCCTCTGGGTTATGCTCTTCCTGGAGGTTTTGTTAATTATGGAGAGTCTCCTGAAAAAGCAGTATTAAGAGAAATAGAGGAGGAAACAGGAGCAAGGGCAGAAATAATAAAACTCTTAGGTGTTTATGGAGATCCAGGAAGAGATCCGAGGTTCCATACTGTGACCTGTGTGTATCTTCTTAAAACAAAAGATAAGCCTAAGGCTTCCTCTGATGCAAAGAGAGTTTTTGTCTTTAAGCCAAATGATATTCCTTTTGAAAAAATTGTTTTTGATCATTCAAGAATAATAAAGGATTACTTAAATTTTAGAGCGTCTTTATGAATAAAAACTCCCTTTGAGGAAAATTTTATAGTTTGAGTTTTTTTAAACTCTTTTAATATTCTTGAGACACTTTCTCTTGAACAACCGATAAGAGAGGCCAAATCCTTTATTTTGAAATCTTTTTTTATATATATGTACTCTCCAATTCTTTCTCCTTCTTTTATAGCTTTTTCTATAAAGAATCTTGCAATTTTGCCTGATAAATCTAAAAAAAGTAGAGAACTCATCTTTTCGTTAGTTTTTTTAATTCTATTTGCCATTTCTTTGATTATTGAAACCAGAATTTCAGGATGTTTCATTAATCTGTTTAAAAGAACATCTCTTGAAAATATTGTAACTTTCGTATCTTTGATAGCTGTAACTCTTGCGGTTCTGTACTCTTCACTGAAAAAACCTATTTCTCCAAAAAAATCTCCTTCTTTTAGGTGTGTGATAACTATTTCTTTCCCTTTATCAGAAAAGAGCGAAATCTTTACTTCTCCGGAATTTATTATGTAAAGAAAGCTTCCTTTTTCTCCCTCACGAAGTATTATTTCTCCCTTTTTAAATTCTTTTTTTACTCCCAGTTTTTCAATTATACTTTGCTCTCTTTTACTCAATTTACTAAATAGTTCTATTTTGTGTGAAAATGTTGACTTTTTCATATAGATAAATTATAATTTTAAAAAATTTTGGGATAAAAGGTTCTATCCCTTTTTAAGTTGAAAGAAGATGAAACCGAAGATACATCCGGAGTACGGGCCGGCAATAATTGAGTGTGCCTGTGGAAATAGGGTTGAGACACGTTCTACAAAAAAATTCATAAAAGTTGAAATATGCTCAAATTGTCATCCCTTTTTCACAGGAAAAGAAAAGCTCGTTGATACTGAAGGAAGAGTCGAAAAGTTTAGAAAAAAGTATGGCGAAAAGGTAAAAAGTGAAGCTAAAACAACAACGGCAAGAAGTAGAAGGAAAAAGAAGGAGGAAGAGGTCAAAAAATGAGTTTACCTAAACCTATTGGCCCCTATTCTATTTATAGGGAAGTTGGAAACTTTGTTTTTATTTCTGGACAAATAGGGATCGATCCTGAAAAGGGTGTAATCCCAGAGAGTATAGAGGAACAAACAGAGTTAGTTTTAAAAAATATAAAGATGATATTAGAGAGTTTAAATTTGAACTTTGATAATGTTGTAAAAAGTACGATATTTCTAAAAGATATGAACGATTTTCAGAAAGTAAATGAGATATATTCAAAGTATTTTAGGGAGCCCTATCCGGCAAGGTCTACTGTAGAAGTAAGTGCCTTACCTAAAAATGCTAAAGTTGAAATAGAGGTTATTGCTTTTAGGGGATGAAAAAAGTAAGAAAGATAAGGGTTTTGATAGCAAAACCTGGTTTAGATGGTCATGATAGGGGAGCAAAGGTTGTAGCAAGAGCGTTTATGGAAGCGGGAATGGAAGTGATATATACTGGTCTTCATAAAACAGCAGAGGAGATTGTTGAGGCTGCTATCCAGGAGGATGTAGACGTTATTGGCCTATCGATCCTTTCAGGTGCTCATATGACTTATTTTCCTAAGGTTTTGAAATTAATGAAAGAAAAGGGATTACATGATGTTCTTCTTTTTGGAGGTGGAATAATTCCAGAAGAGGACAAAAAGAAGCTTAAAGAGATGGGGGTTGGAGAGCTATTTGGGCCTGGCACCCCTTTAAAGGATATCGTTAAATATGTTGAAGAGTGGATTGAAGAGAGAGATAAAAAGAGAGAAAAAACAGAGTAAATTTTTAGGATTTACATATCTTTTTAGCTTTCTTTTTCTCCTTCTTTTATTCTGTTCTTATGAAGTTGAGGTTAGGGAGGTAGTAGATGGAGATACGTTTGTTACGTATACTGGAGAAAGAGTAAGGCTTATAGGTATAGATACTCCTGAGGAAGGTAGGTTTTATTATGATGATGCGAAGGAGGCCCTAAAAAAGCTTATACTTGGCAAAAAGGTTAGGTTAGAGTTTGATATAGTAAAAAAGGATATGTATGGTAGAATTTTGGCCTATGTTTTCTACGATACCATTTTTGTTAATAATTACATGTTAAAAAATGGTTACTCATATATATATACGTTTCCTCCGAATCTAAAGTATTTTCTGAATTTTAGAAAGTCTCTTGATTATGCGATAAAAAATAAAAAGGGTATGTGGAAGGATTTTTACGATGAAAAAGATATATTTCTCGGTGATCCTGTAAGGATGGAATTTCATACTAAGGATTGCGAAAAAGTCAACGAGATTGGGGTTTTTAGCAGAGTAGTTTTTAAATCTTCTAAAGAGGCTCTTCTTGAAGGTTATCATCCTCATAAACTATGTAATCCTGTTAAATTCATCAAGTAAACCTTTATTTAAGTCAGAAGGCGTTTATAAGCCCCTCTGTCGAGAGAGAACTCTTTTTTATTTAAAGCTTTTTTATTATTAGAAACTCTTACCTTCTCCGAAAGAGAGATATTTTCCTTCCTTTGAGAAGCCTAAATCTAATCTTAGTACGGGAAGGTTATAGCTTTTTGTTAACTCTATTCTTATTCCAACTCCATAAGAAAAGGCAAATGTTTTTTTATCAATTATGTAGGCATTATCAACGAAAAATACAATACCTGGTTTAAAAAACTCTAGTAGTTCTTTAAAATAAAGTCTTATTTCGCTGATGTTGAGCACATAGTTTGATGTTCTAAAGTAAAAGGCTTTGTAGCCTCTAAGTCCATAAAGTCCCCCTAAGTAACGACATAAAGTATTACAGTATGGTTCCCATATTTTTTCGTAACCTAAAAAGATTGCAAATACTATAAAGTTTTTAATTATAAAATAATTTGAACTATTTAAATTTAAGCTCTTTTCCATGAAGTTTTTGTAGGTTGCACTGCTAATAGAATTGAAATTTCTTTCAAAATTATTGAAAGTTATTTTCCCCTCTATGCCTTTAATTCTGTTATTTATGTTTTTGTATAGGTTGATTTTTAAAAATAAACCTTCTTTCATGTGTTCTGTTTCTCCAAAATTTTTAATAAATCTTGTCTTTTTTGTTTTTGTTTTATCTATTTCAAATCCTGCATGGAAAAAATTAAACTCGTTATAAATAGATTTTGCAAACCCATATCCTAAAGAGGGCAAAAAAAGTTTAAATTTTTCAAGACTTCTTGAAATTTCTAACATAAAGTTTTCCCCCCTTGATGTAAAAGAATCAATGATAATTCCCTTTTCGTATAAAAAGTTTCTTTTAAAATATTGAGTGTAATTTAAATAGATTCTGTTATAGGTGTAGGGTGAAATATAGGGAAAGATAGATAATGATTTTGTTTTAGAGTGTTCAGAGTTTAGGAAGAAAATCGAAATATCATGGTTTTTAAAGATTTCAGGGTAAAAGCTTTGAAAGTAAAAGTAGGGATATTCGTATCCCCAAATATAGTTTAATCTTATATCAAGTAGAAGGCCAAATAGGTTATGTTCCCATAATCCTATACCTTTTTGACTTAAACCACCACCGCCTTCGAAATTAAAAAATAGGGCAAGTGTAAGAAGCGGCCTCAGTTTGATTATTAAGGTATCCCTTTTTTTAAAGTTTTCAATTTCAGAAAAAACGCCTATATTTTTAATTCTTCTCAGAGATTCGCTTAAAACAACTGAGTCCCTGTTTTTAATTAAAAGACTTTTTACTCTGAAACTTTTTGGTTTAAATGTTAACTTTTCTACTATCTTATATAGAAAAAAATTCGACTCAAAAAGAGGCTTATAAACAATTTTAACTTCTTTAATTTCTGTGTTAAAGATAATTATTAGTGAAAAGATGTTCATTTCACTAACTTATAAAATTCATATTCTCGAAATTCAGATTTTGATACACCTATCTTTTCTATTTCTTTAAAATGCTTATAAAAATTTTCGTTAATATTTCCGACATAGAAAAGAGTATCGGGTATTTTTTTGTTTTTTTGCCAGATTGTAAATTGATTTTCTCTTGAGTTTATGTTAAGAGAGTAAACGTAGGGCTTTTCTTTAAGGTAAAAGGAGAGAATAGAGGCGAGTTGATAGGTGTTGGCGGAAAATTGATTTATTCCGTATCTCTCAGAGAGCCATTCTACGTCTTCCGCAAGTTTTTCCCAATTTCTTAGTCTATTTGTTGGGTCCTTTTTAAATTTAACAATCGGATTCATTGTGTGTATATGGATAATTGTTAATATTAAAAATGTGAAGGATGATAGAACGTAAAAAGCCTTACTTTCTTTTAAGTATTTTATTGCAATTATTAAAAGGAAAAGATAGGAAATAATTGGCCAATTTGCCTCTGCCTTTGTTTTTAGAGAAGAGAGCATGAAAAAAATATAGGGGAATAAAAAGGAAAAAGTCAGCACATTTATTTTCTCCTTGATTATACCTTTAAATGCGTAAAAGAATATTAAAATTGAAAGCGGAAATGATAAAACAAGTACTGAATCTAATAAATAAAGTAAGATATTTGAGGGATTTATTTCCTTTTTTCCGTATCCGTGAAGCAGTTGAAATTTAAAGCTTATGAAGTCGTTCTGTATGTTCCATATTATGCAGGGAGAAAAAATTAAAAAAGAAATTAAAAGGAAGATGACAAGTTTTTTTGAGAATAGTTTTCTTTTTTCGAGGAAAAATAGTATTATGGAGGGTAAAAAGAGAATTGATATGTACTTAGATAAAAGGGAAAGGCCAAGAAAAACAGCTGAAAGGTAAAGCCACTTTTCGTTTTCATAGGATTTTAAAAGAAATAAAAAAGTAAGGAGTAAGAAGAAGACCATAGGAGTGTCAGGAGTAATTACTATTGCTCCAGCATTAAAAATAAGTGTCAGGGAAAAAATGTAAAGAGCCAACAAAATTTTTGACTTATCAATTTCTCTGAATACAAAAATTAAGGCTATTAAAAATAGAAGGCTTAATAAGAAGGCGGGAATTCTTACACCTAACTCGTTATCTCCTAATAAAGTTATTCCAATTTTGATAAGATAGGCAACAAGAGGTGGATGGTCAAAATAGGATAAACTTAATTTTCTTGCCCAAGTATAGTAATAGGCTTCATCTTCAGTTAAGTCTGTTTTTAAAATAATTAGGAATTTTAATATTAAAAGCACTAAAATTTGCGTTATTATGAGTAAATTTTTCATAGAAAATTTTAGGGTTTAAAGCGAAAGACATTTTTCAAATTCTCGAGTATCCATTCGGTGAATATTATTTTTTCTCTCATCAGTGGCTTTAGAATAACGTTTTTTCTTTTTTCTATTATAAAGTAAATGAGCTGTTCAAAGTTTTCTTCCATAGTAAAAACTTCAACAATTTTTGAATCTTTATTATGAAAAACTCTTTTGATTTTAAAAATTTTGTCTTTTTCTTTTCTTTCGTAATTTTCTGAAAACTTTTCATCTTCTAAGATTACGTGATCGATTTTATTTATGATTTTTACTTTCTTTTCAAGGGTTACTTTTTTTTCTGCTATTTTTTTGAAAGAGGAGTAATAGAAAGATTTGCCTAATTTTTTCCACTTTCTTGCGTACTTTGTTTCCATTGCCTTTTCTAATAAGTTCTGTTCAAACTCCCCCTCAGTAAAAATTTCTTTCTCTAAAAATCTTTCCTTAAGCTCTTCATAAAAAAATTTTTCATCTGTTAAGACATAAAATTTTCCGTTTTCTTTTAAAGAATACCAAATAGTCTCTGGAAAATCTTCTCTATATATCCTTCTTTCCTTGTGTCTTTCTTTTTTCCATGGGAATGGAAATAGTAGAAAAATTTTTTCAAAACTCTCAGTTGGTAATACGTATTTAAGTATAAATCTTGCGTCTCCTTGAAATAGAAATAGATTTGGAGGATAGGAAAGTTTCTTAAGAGCAAGATCAATAAGTTTTTTTGAAAGTTCAATTCCAATGATTGGTGATTCTTGATCTAGAGCATAAAGGTATACTAAAAAGTCACCTTTACCAAAACCTACTTCAAGAAATCTTGGTTTTTTAAGTCCAAAGAAGTTAGGCTTTAAGGGAAGCTTTTCTTGTTGCCAGTAAACCTGCATAATCCTTAAAATTATCTAAAGTTATCTTAGTATAATGCATAGAAATTTAAAATTTCTCTTTACTAATTTTTGATTATGACGAAAAAGTAGACTTTAATTTTGCATTTTTTGAGTTAATTTTTATATTATGAAAAAGAGGGAGGGCAAATGGATATTTTAAACATTTTAATTTTTTCCCTGTTTGGCTATACAGTTGGGTCAATTCCCTTTTCTTATATAGTTAGTAAACTTAAGGGTTTAGATATAAGAAAGGTGGGGACAGGTAATGTGGGAGGTGCGAATGTTTTAAGAAGTGTCGGGGTAGTTTACGGAATTATTGCTTTCCTACTTGATTTTCTTAAAGGATTCTTTTCATCTCTTATTCCCTTTCTTTTAGGTTTTGATAAGTTCCACTCTTTTCTTTGTGGTTTTTTTGCAGTAATTGGGCACAGTTATCCTATTTTTTTAAAATTTCAGGGGGGTAGAGGTATTGCTACTTCCCTAGGGTTTTTAGTCTTTCTGTTTCCAAAAGAGACCTTGATTGTTCTTGCGATACTTTCACCTCTTGTTTTTTTAAGAGAGATTGCTTTATACATTCTTTTTTTTATTTTTTTCATCTCCATTTATATTTTTTTGAAATTTAAAGAACTAGGCTTTTTATCTATTTTTTTATTACTTTTTGTTGTGTTTAGGAGAGTTCAGTTTGTTTATACTGATGTTAAAAATGGTAGACCTTTTTTAAAAAGCTTTGTAAACAGGTTACTTTTTGATGCTCCAGAAAAAGTAAAATTTTAAAAATTTTTAAAAAATTGAAATATTAAAAGTTTCATATTATAATAAAAATGTAAGAATTTTAGGAGGAAATTATGAAGAAAACATTGCATGAAAAGCTTGAAATATTAAAAAAGAAGGGTCACTTTTTGACCTCGTCTAGATTAATGATTTTAGATTATTTAAGTGAAAGCACTTCTCATCCCACTGCTGAGGAAATCTATAATGCACTCAAAGATAGATTACCCTCTTTGTCAAGAGCCACTATTTATAATACATTAAAACTTTTTATAGAGCTTGGGGTTGCAAGAGAGGTAAAAGTAGATAAAGATAAGTCGAGATTTGAGTTAAGAACAGATCCTCACACTCATTTTTGCTGTATAAAATGCAACTCTGTGTATGATATTGAAAAGGAGATAATTCAATTTCCAAAACAGGTAGACGGGAATAAAGTTATGTTTGGAGATTTATTCCTCTACGGAATTTGTTCATCTTGTCAAAAGAAGGAGTCCACTTAGTACTAACTTCTAAATAAGGAAATTTTCACTGTCTTTTTTATAAAATAATTAATGGATACTTTAAGGTTTTTACTTGTAAATGATGATGGAATAGAGGCAGAGGGTATAAAAAGAGCAGCGAATGTTCTTTCAAAGTTTGGTGATGTTTTGGTTGTAGCTCCTAAAGAGGAAAAATCAGGAACCAGTCATTCTATTTCTTTGAGAAAAAGTATAAAAGTTAATAAAATAAAAGAGAATTTTTACTCGGTTGATGGAACACCTGTTGATTGTGTTTTAATTGCAATGGAAGTGTTATTAAAAAGAAGACCAGACATTGTTGTTTCTGGTATAAACTATGGATTTAATCTTGGAGAAGATACTTTGTACTCTGGAACAGTGGCAGCAGCAAGAGAAGGCTTTCTATACGGTGTTCCATCAATAGCTTTTTCAGTTGGACCAAAAGGAGAAAGAAAAATTTTTGAAGGCGGAGAGTATTACCTCGAATATCTTTTAAGAAAAATAATAGAGAGCAAGTTATACAAAGAGAATTTTTTACTAAATGTTAATTTATATGATTTAAAAGTTGAGGAAATAAAGGGTATTAAGATTACAAAACTGGGGAAGAGGCATTACTTAAATCCAGTGGAAAAGGTGGAAGAAAATGTATTTAGGATCGGTGGTAGATTGGAGTTGGTTTATGAAGAGGATTCTGATTCTGGGGCGGTTCTTGAGGGATATGTAAGTGTGACTCCTCTTGCTATAGAATGTTTAGATTTCAATTTAGCATCAAAGTTAAAAAAAATAATTGAGTAAGAAAATAGAAGAACTTCTCGAAAGATTTAGTAAAGAGAAAGATCCTTTCTTTGATTTAAGGCTTGAGATGGTAGAGAAGCAGATAAAGGAAAGGGGCATAACTGATGAAAGAATCTTAAAGGCTTTTTTAGCTGTTCCAAGGCATATATTTGTGCCTGAGAGGGTGAGGGCTTTTGCGTATGATGATACACCTTTACCGCTTTTTGAGGGTCAGACTATAAGTCAACCTTATATTGTTGCACTTATGGTTGAGCTACTTGAGCCTAGTGAAGATAAGCATATTCTTGAGATAGGGACAGGTTCAGGTTATGAGACAGCTATTTTATCTTTGCTTAATAAATACGTTTATACTGTTGAGAGGATTAAAGATCTCTGTGATTATGCCAAGGAGAAATTGAAGGAGCTTTCTGTCAGTAACGTTTATTTTCATGTAGGGGATGGTTCGGAGGGGTGTTTAGATTTTGCTCCCTATGATGGAATTATATGTTCAGCAGCTGCTCCTGATATACCAGAGCCATTTATAGAGCAGTTAAATCCAGGTGGAATTATTGTAATACCTGTAGGTGATAGGTTTAGTCAAGATCTTGTTAAGGTAACAAAGACAAAGACAGGTTTAAAAAAGGAGTATTATGGTCCCTGTGCCTTTGTTCCCCTTATTGGCAGGTATGGATTTAGTGAGTTTGAGTATTAGACCATTAAAGATTAGTGGAGCCGGGGAGATTCGAACTCCCGACCCCCTGGTTGCAAACCAGGTGCTCTCCCACTGAGCTACGGCCCCTCTTGTTTTTTTATTTTAACTTAGATAAATTTTTTTTTCAACATTTCAGTTGCGATAAGATTACTTCTTTTACCTCATAAACTGATATTTTTTCTAAATTCTCGTCTTTTACCTTTATAACTTCAGATTTGCCTAGTGGTCCCCATCTTGTGGGGGTATACGGTTTTTTATCTGAAAAGATAGAAACAGTTTTGACATTTAGGGCAGAGGCGATGTGGATAACACCAGTTGATGGTGCAAAGACTAGGTTACTTGTTGAAATCAGAGCCATTAATTCTCTTAGGTTTAGTTTTCCCCTTAGGTCAACAATGTTTTTCTTTTCTATAAATTTAAAATTTTTTGTTATTCCAGTGATAAAGATGGTTCCGTCTATTTTTAGTGCTTTAAGAAGTTCGTTATATTTTTCGTAGCTCCAGTTTGGTGCGGATCCCTTTGATTCCGGATGAATTATAATAAAGGGCTTTTTATAACTCTTAAAATTTTCTTTAACTTTCTCTATTTCTTCTTCTTTAAGGTAAAGTCTTGGTTCTGTGTATTCAATATCGTAGCCTGCTTTTTTAAGTAATAAAACGTTATAGTAGGATTCGTGAAACTCGCATTTTTTTCTGTGTAGGGGTACTCTTTTATTAAACAAAAAGGAATACCACCTATAGGCAGTTCCTATTCTTTTAGGGATTTTAAGTAAAAAAGAAAGGAGAGCTTCTTTGAGTCTTGGAAAAATGTGTACCGAAATGTCGATTTTTTCTTTTTTTATTAAGTCTAAGGTTTCCCTAAAGTTATTAAATTCTATAATTTTGTCTATATCTGGGTGGTTATAGATTATTTCTTTATAGAGTGGGTTGCAGACGAAAAGGATTTTTGAGTCTTTATATTTTCTTTTTATTCCCTGGGGTACGCTGAGTGAAAGGACTAAGTCTCCGATTTTATCAGTTCGGAAGAGGAGAAAATTCACTAATTATAAGTGCCGGGGCCCAGAATCGAACTGGGGACACCGGGATTTTCAGTCCCGTGCTCTACCGACTGAGCTACCCCGGCCTCTCTATTTATTTTATTATAATTTAAAAAACAAAAAATTTCAACAATATTTAACCTTTGAACATTTCTATTATTTTTTTTGAGTAATTGTACTGTTTTTCAATCGATCCGAAAAATTTACCTTCTTTTGTATATTTACCAAAATTCTTGAAAAGGGACTTTTCTACAAATGTTCCACTTTTTTTCCAAAAGGGTGTTCCAGGTAGAGGCATAAAGTAATGAAAGTGGATTATGCAACCGTGACTCATAAGTTTTTGCGAGAGTTCAAGTGTTTTATTTAAGTCCTCTATGGTTTCTTCTGGAAAGCCTATAATAAAATCAATTATTGGCACAAATCCATGTTTTTTTAAAATATTAACAGCATTTAAAACAGTGGATATATCGTGTTCTCTTTTTATGTATTCAAGAACTCTTTCACTTCCGCTTTGACATCCTATTACCATATTTTTGTTATCACAAAATTCTTTAACAATTTTAATTAAGTCTTCGTTTACGTAATCAGGTCTTATCTCTGAGGGAAATGTGCCAAAAAATATTCTACCTTCTTTTTTTATAATTTTTCTTATTCCACTTAGTAGATTATAGATCTCGTCTATGTTTATTTCGCCTTTTTTATAGGAACCGTATGAGAAGGCGTTTGGTGATATAAATCTTATATCTTTCATTCCAGTTTTAAAAAGTTCCTCTACCCATTCCAAAACTATTTCTACTTTTCTATGTTTCAGTTTTTTTCCCATAAAATATGAAACTTGACAATATTTGCATCCAAATAGACATCCTCTTGTAATTTCGATTGGTCCGTATTTTTTAAGTTTTTTTGAAAATGCCGGAAATTCATTCAAATCAATTGGATTTTCATATTTGTTTATAATAATTTTGTTATTTCTTTTATATATAACTCCCTCGACACTTGAAAAGCTTTTATTTTCTATAAACTCTTTCAAAAATGTAGATAGGGATCTTTCTCCTTCTTTGTGAAATAAAAAGTCAAAAAGGTCAATCATAGATAAGGGTAGGCCAGATGCATGGGGACCTCCTGCTATTTTCAAAACTTTGTTATAATTTTTTATCTTCTCTAATTTTTCCTTCCAATCAACAAACTGAGTGGTCATCAGTGAAAACAGAACAAAAGAGTTTTTATAGAGTTTTGGTTTTTCTTCTAAAGTTAAGAAAAGTTCGTCAAAATTTTTTGGGAAATAGAAGTCAAAAAAGTCTATTAAATTGTATTTTTCAAGAGCACCAAGAAGGGCTCTAAATGAATTTCTGTTATTTTTATGATAAAAGATGATTATTGCATACTCTTTCAAATTTGAATAAATTATAGCATAACTCTAAATCCTTTTGAAATGATAAGTTGATACTGAGAACTATTCGCAATATAATATACGTGAAAAAGGTGCATAAAAATGCAATTTTTGCTTCAGATTTTATCATTTATCGTGCTAAAAACTCTATTTTCCATCTAATTGCTATTTAGTACTTTGTTTAACGTACACTTTATCTATGCTGAGGGACAATACTAATGTTGAAAGACAAAGAGATAACCTTTAATTCTAAATTGTTTGAGTTTGAGGGTATAAGAATAGTTTTTTTCTGTTCAACTTCGGATAATAAGATAACTACAAATAGGAAGTTTAGACTAAGGAGTTTGAGTTTTGAGAAAGTCTTTAAAGCCTTTGAGGAAAATTTAAGAGATTTTAAGAGTCTTCTTGACTTATCTTTTTCTCTTGGCTGTGGTATATTTAGACTTGGTTCTAACTTTATTCCCTTTGCCTCACACCCTAGCTTTAAAAAAGAATGGTTAAAGCCTATTAGAAGAAAGGTTAGAGGAGTTTTCTAAGATTTTGAAGACCTATCCCATAAGAATTTACCATGCATCCTGGTCAGTTTGTGGTCTTGAATTCTCCAAAAAAGAGGTAGTAAAACATGCTTTACGTGAGCTTGAATATCACTTTTGGCTTCTTGATAGGTTAGGAATTGGAAAAGAGGGCATTGTAGTAGTTCATGTAGGTGGTATCTACGATAATAAAAAGGAGAGTTTAAAAAGATTTAAGAGTGTTATCAGATCTAATTCATGGCTTTTAGAAAGACTTGCGGCTGAAAACGATGGAAGATACTATACAGTAGAAGATTTACTTCTTGCAGATTTTTCCCTACCCATAGTATATGACTATTATCATCACAGCCTTAACCCATCTATCTTTGATCCTAGGGAGGTTCTTGAGAGTTGGAAAGATCGAGTTCCTGGGTTTCATCTTTCATCAAGACCAAGAGGTAAATACAGGTTTGGTGAACATGGCGAGTGGATAAATTTAAAAGACTTTATAGATTTTTTGGAACAATTTAGAAATAACAGGATAGATCTTATCCTTGAAGCTAAGGGAAAAGAAAAGGCTGTAAAGAAACTTATCGAGGAAATTTGTAAATTTAAAAAATTAGACAGTAAACTATGATGTACCCGTTAAAACTAGGGAGGATTTAGAAGTATTTACAAAAGCCCTGGAGGTTTTTATGCATAATAATATTTCATTTTAAAATAAAATAACAGGGAGTCAATATGGAGCCTAAAGAAATACTTGAAAAGCTAGGAGTTTTAAAAAGGGGCCATTTTCTTTTAACAAGTGGCAATCATTCAGACATCTATTTTGAAAAATATAGAATACTATCTCGCCCTACGTATCTAAAAAAAATTCTTGAATTTTCATATGATTTTTTAAAAGAAATTGACTTTGAAGTAGTTGTAGGACCTTTCACAGGAGGAGCTATAATTGCTACTATTCTTGCGCTTTTACTGGATAAAAAAGCTGTATTTGTTGAAAAAGAAAATGATAAATTTGTAATAAGAAGAGATTTTTTAATAGAACCTGGCTCATCTTGTATAGTAGTTGATGATGTGATAACCACAGGAGGTTCAATCACTAAAACTATAAAGGCTTGTGAGAATATTTTAAAAGTTAAGGGAATACTTGTAATTATAGACCGAAGAGAAAAGGAAGAAGATTTTGAGGTGCCCTTTTATGCGATCTATAAACAGAAAGCTACTATATTTTCACCACAGGAGTGCCCTCTCTGTAAGAATAATATACCTCTCGAGATACCTGGAGGTAAGGGGAAGGCAATTTAGGATTTTTTAAGATTACTAAATTAAGTGGATAAAGTCGTGAATTAAAAAGTAGAATCTTCCAATTAGAAGTGAAATTCTTGCCATTACGGTATAACCAAAGGCGGCACCAAAACCTATCATAATAAAAATAATACCAAACTTTGCAAGCACCTTTAAAAGACCCTTTTGCTCCCTTGAAAAGAAGAAATAAGATAAAACACTAAATGTACCAATAAAAATAATAAGGGAGTTTAAAAAGTAAACCGTCTGTGAAAATTGAGGTAAAAATGTATCTTTGATTTGATCAAATATTCTAGCCTTAAAGGTTGGATAAAGGGAAAGTCCAGAACCTATTCCCATTAGAAAGGCAATTGGGTATCTTGTGAGCCAAGAATATTTAGGGAAAAGAAGAGAAAAAAATAGAAGTCCAAAGGCAAGTGGTACAAGATACATAACAAAGGATAAAAAGGCAGAGATGGTACTAATATCTGGTAAAATTTCAGGCCACACTGTTTTATAGTAAAGAGTTGAGAACTTTTCTGAGAGTGGTCTTATGATGAACCTTAAAATAGCGTTATGCCAATAAATAGAGGCATAGTAGCCTGCAGATACGCCTACAAAGAGATGTTCGGCAAATTTATAAACTGGATTATCTTTAAATAGAAAAGAGAAAATTGCAAGTGTTAAAAAGGCACTTATCCATACCCATGGGTCCAAGCTCATCTTTTTCTCCTCCTTTTGATGAAAAACGAAATGTTACCTAAAATTACGAGCAAAACCATGACAAAGTTGGCAAGAGAAATAGAGTTCATGCCCTTTGTTGCAAGGTTATGGGCGTTTAATAGCTTTTCATATTCGGCTGCCCCCCTCATTCCCCCGATTAGACCTATAAATTGCTTACTCCTGTAGTACGGGTAAAGTTGAGCAGCCATAACAGCGGTGACACCAGCAGCCACATTAGCTCCATATCTTCCGTTTGCATAAACCATCCATGACTCAGGAATAGCCGCCCCCGAAATCGTTATAACAAGTTTTATATCTTCATAGTTTTTTACATCCCTAAAGGCCTCAATTTCATCAAAGGGCACTCCAAAATAGTCCGTTTTAAAAACGTTTCTTATGTCCTCTCCAATCCCTAAAATAGTTGCTGCTATTGAGGGAAAGTAACCAACAAAAACAATATCTTTTCTTTCAACCAAGTTAAATTCTTTTAATATTTTGTTATAAACATCGAGCGCGAACCCAGCACCTGCCGGATAAAGCGTCATAATGTATATTCTTAATTTCTTTCTAGCTAAATGTTTCGCTAAAGCTAAAGACATCGGGTAACACTCTGGCAAGACATCAGGTGAATAATCAAAAGATAAAATAACAGGTGTCCCCTCAGGTAAACTTTCTATAAAATCATAAACGTCTTTCACGGGCTTTAGCACTTTAAGAGGTAATAAAAATTTAAAAAGTAAGGGCACAAATACAGCTAGACCTATTAAGATAAAAATAACAGGACGCGGTATATTTAAGAGCCTATCAGGGATACTCATTCGAGCCAGCTCCTTTCAATTCCTAACATGATCTTTAGGGACGTAGCAAGAACCCCAAGGGCTAC
Organism: Candidatus Hydrothermales bacterium; assembly: GCA_039630235.1. NCBI lineage: Bacteria > Pseudomonadati > Caldifarciminota > Caldifarciminia > Caldifarciminales > Caldifarciminales bacterium. Next base: position 31,849 of record JBCNVI010000010.1, read on the forward strand.
TCCAAGAGTAATTCCCCTTTGGGCAGCAAGATTAGGAACATCCAGTATCCATTGGGCAAAAGATGGAAGTTTATCAGAGATCATGTCACCAAATGAGGTAAAACCTATCATTAAGATGAAAGCAGAAAGTAAAAGGAGTGTACTTTCTAAGTTTCTTGCTCTGAAGGCTCTATAAGAAGCAGAGGCCATATAAAAGGCAAGTAAAGAAAAGGTTGTAGCATTTAGGGGTACCATTACATACTCATAAATCTTATCAAAAGTAGAACCCTTTTCTATTCCAAAGAAAACTCCGAGAATTATCATTCCATAAAGGGAAGAGAGTGTAACAAGAGAGTAAAAGGTATCTTTTTTCCTTTTCAGATTATGAAGGTGTCTTTTTGTAAGCGATATAACAGCCATAACGATTGCCATTCCCTGGACACCTTGGAACCACTCAAGAAGTAGAGTATATACTGATTTAGAGATTGGGCCTATAAAAAAGTATTGTAAAAAACCTATTGTACCTATGAAAAACACAATAAATATTGGAATTTCCTTTTTCATTTCGGGAATAAAAACTCTATAATACTTACTTTTCCTATGAGGCTTAAAAAGCCTCCAAGTAAAATAAGAAAGCCAATTATGGATTTCATTGCATCTTGGGATCTTATAGTGGAGACAAGAATTGGTTCACCGGAAAGGTAGGCGCTTGCAGCATAGAATTCCTCTCCTATTAGAGTGTAATCACAGGCAGTTACAAAAAAGGGAAGTTGTGTAATTGCATCTGTTCCAGCTATTTGAATTGCACCTGTTGAAGCACCTGTTTCTGCAAGTAAAAGAGATTCAGCCCAGAACATACCCATAAAAAAGTTAGTGCTTGTTCTTTCCCTAACCATGAGTCCACAAACTGCAGCAGCATAACCAAACTGTGAGTCAGTTATATAAAAAACTGAATCCTCTTTGAAAAGGTCTGGTCTTCCTATTGAGGCATAGGCCTGTTTAACTACCTCTTTAGCTACTGTATAAACTACTGGATTTCTATTTGGAACTATGATATCTGTTTCGTATTCACCGGCTTTTTTTGAGACTCTGGATAAAATGTTTAAAGAAGCTATGGTTGCTACATCGTCAATTGATGAAAGGCCAGGTACATATAAGATGGGTCTACCCATTTCTGTAGCTCTTCCTATAGCTTCATCTACTGCCTCAATGCCTGATATTTTCCTTAAGAAAAGCTTTTCCCCCTTTTTCGCCCTTGAAATGTAATAAAGAAGGAAAAAAACGTAAATTAAAACTGAGAAGAAAACTGGTAATTTGGCAAAATCTATTCCCATTTTAGTAAACTCTTTTTATCTCAAAGTTTTCTTTCACAATTTCAAACATTTTTCTTTTATAAGATAAGGTTAGCTTGAATTTCAAGTTCTTTTTTATTTTTTCTTCCTTGAGCGGGAAGAAGGGAATTTCAAAAAGATAGGTATTCTCCTTGGCTTTAGAAAAAGGTAAACTGATTTCAAAATCATCAAAGAGTATCTTAATTTCTTTCAATTGAGGTTCCTCATCAAAACTGCCCTTAATTTCTAAGCTTCCCTTTACTTTGCGAGGATACTGAATAGGAGAAGGCATAAGATTTATGAAAATAACTAAATTTGTATCAAAATCTGGAGGTAGCTTAGCAGAGCTTATACACGATTTAAGTAGTAAAAAATATACTAAAAAAAATTTTTTAAACAAAGTATTAGGTTTCTTTTTCTCTTTCTTTTCTTGCTTCCTCAATTATTTTTTGTGCGAGTTCCCTTGGAACTTCATCATAGTGGCTGAATTTAGCAAAATAAACAGCTTTTCCCTTAGAGATAGATCTTAAAGAGCTTGAATAGCCATAAAGTTCCACAAGGGGCACATAGGCTCTAATTTTCTGTTTTTTCTTTCCAACGGGTTCCATACCGAGAATTCTTCCTCTTCTTGAGTTAAGATCGCTTATAACATCACCCATTATTTCTTCAGGAAGTGTAACTTCAACCTCATATATTGGCTCAAGTAAATACGAGTCAGCGTTCATCTGAGCGTCTCTGAAGGCCATAGATCCTGCTATTTCAAAGGCAAGGTTAGAAGAATCCACCGGGTGATATTTTCCGTCATAAAGTTCAACTCTTACGTCAATAACTGGATATCCAGCTAGAACTCCACTCTGCATTGCCTTTTTAATTCCTGTTTCAACTGCTGGAATAAAGTTTGATGGAATGGCACCTCCGAATATTGAGTTTATAAATTCATATTCCTTTCCTCTTGGAAGAGGTTCAATTCTTATATTGCATATACCGTACTGACCTCTACCGCCTGACTGTTTTACGTATTTCCCCATAGCCTCTGCTTTTTTTCTAATTGTTTCTCTGTATGGAATTTTTGGTCTTGCCTGGATTACCTCCACACCATATCTTCTTTTCATCTTTGAAACAATTACATTAAGGTGAATCTCTCCTAAGCCCTCTACTATCGTCTGTTTTAATTCAGGGTTATAGTGGAACGAAAAGGTTGGATCTTCAGCGGCTAGTTTTTTCAAAGCATCAGAAACTTTTTCTTCGTCTTGCTTAGTCTTTGGAATAATAGCAACCTGTACACTTCTCCATGGGAAATCTATTTCAGGATAAATAATAACATCATCTATGGAACATAGAGTATCATTCGTGTGCGTATCCTTAAGCTTAACTATGGCACCTATTTCTCCTGTTTTTAGCTCGTTGATTTCTTTTCTTTCTTTGCCAAGTATGTAATAAAGGGATGTTATTTTTTCTCTTACTTCTCTTTTAGGATTCAAAAGTTCTGTTCCTGTCTTAATAGATCCTCTCAAAACTCTTATGTAATTTATCTCTCCGAGATGGGGGTCGCTTATAGTCTTAAAAACAAAACCAAGAGAATTTCCATTTTCTACCGGACTTATTTCTACTTCTTTTCCATCTTTAGTTTTACCTTTCCTTGGATTTAATTCGTTATACGATGGGAAGAACTCTGTTATAAAATTTATAAATTCATTGACTCCCTTATCATCTAGAGAGTCGCCGAAAAATACGGGTACAATAAGACCATCCTTTATGCCCTTTTTTATTGCAAATTTTATTTCAGATGGAGAAATTTCGCTTTTCTCAAGGTACTTTTCAAGAAGGGTCTCATCGAGCTCAACTAGTGACTCTATGGTTTCTTCCTTTTCTTTAGCCCATTCCTGGGGAACCTCTTCAAAAATTGTTTTTACGCCACTAAACTTTTCAGCCTCTCCTATTGGAAAAGTTAGAAGAACGAATTTTTTTTCAAATGTATTTCTCAAGGCTTTTAGAACTTCTTTTGCATTTACATTCTCTGATTTCATCTTTGTTATAAAGACTACTGTAGGGATGTTTCTTTCGAAGATTTTTTCGCCATAGATTTCAGTTCCTACTTCTACACCTCCTGAGGCGCTTACAACAAGGCATACAATATCAGTTATGTGGATACCGGATAGGAATTCTCCTTGAAAATCTATGAAGCCTGGGCAATCAAGTAAAAAAATCTTTTCTCCCCTATTTTCAAAGTGAGCTATTCCTAGTTTTATAGTGATTTTTCTTTCTTGCTCCTCTGGGTCATAATCTAAGATGCTTGTACCTTCATCGGTTCTACCAAATTTTGGGGTTACCTTTTGGTTGAAAAGTATTCTTTCACATAGTGTTGTTTTGCCGCAACCTGAGTGTCCAACAAAAAGCAAAGTTTTGGTCATTCTGAACTTGTTTTATTATAATTTTTAAAGGGCTTGAACCTAATTCGCTATATTACTTTAAACAGAAAAAGAGTAAATAATTATAACTTAAAATTAAAAGTTAATAAAATGGGAATAGGTCGGTTTGAAGTTATGGCTACTTTACAAGCTGCAAGGGCTTACTTTCTCGGCAAGTCTTTGGTTGAGGCAAAAAGTTTCGGTTTAAACAGAGCAATATTTTATGCTGCTGCTAAAAGGGGTTTTAAAGTTAAATTAAAAAATGGTGAATTTAAGGAAAAGGGGGGTAAAAAGGTAAAAAGGGAAAACATCACAGTGGATAGGATAGGAGATGAGGAGGCTTTTTGTGTTGAGGTTGAAGGTAAAAGGTATTACGTAATAGGGGGTGAAATTATCACTGAAAAAACTTTTGAGAAACAGGTAGAAAGAAAATTTAAGGGGAAATGGGATATTTTCTTTGAGGAAGCTTTAAATATCATAAAATCTTTTGATAGAGAGGTTTTACTTTCACAGAGGAAATTTTATGAGATAGTTTATAAGCCCCTAAGAGACAGGTTAGCCTTTAAGTGGAGCGAGATGTTAAAGGAGGCGTAGATTTATTTTTTTCCCTTAATAGAGAAGGGCCATGGTTCTTTTATAATTAAAAACATTAGGCAGGAACTTAAGATAACAAAATTTTTCATGAAGTTTATAGTCTCAATAGACCTTGCAAAGGGATCTTCAACAGTCCAAAAATTGTGCATCATTATTGTGACAGGGATATAAAAGATCGCTAATAGTAGGATCCCAATTTTAGGATAATAACCAATTAGGATTGGAAGACCGCCTAAAAAAAAGTGGAATACCGGTTATTATTACAGCAAGATGAGGTAGTGGAACATTTTTTGATGCCGTATATGCTGCTAATCCTGATAGATTTGTGAAATGATTAATTCCAGAATAAATGTGGAAGAGTCCAAAAATAATTCTACCTATTAAAAAAGTATGTTCATTTTGTCTTACCTTTGTTTATAAGAAATAAATAAAAATCATTCCAGAATTTCGATTTCAGCTTCATCACCGATAAAACCAGATTCTTTATGGGAGCCGTCACAGAAAGGCTGATTTTTACTACTTCCGCATCTACATAGATAAAGAACATTTGTATCTTTTTCTTCTAAACTTTCTCCCTTTTTAATTTTAATCTTTCTTTGTTTACCAAGGTTAATAACAAGAGGTCCGTTCTTTTTAAAATTTATTCTCATAGCTTAGTTAATTTTAAAATGGGAGTTGAACCCTTTACATTTAAAAAGTTTTATTCAGTGTATTTTTTTAAATCTTCCATAATATAAATTACGACAAGATCAATTTTCCTATCGCTGAGTCCCAATTCTGGCATGGGCGGATATTCCGGATTTACCCTAAAGGGTTTTTTAATAAAATTTTTTAATCTTGCTAAATCTCCCTTATATTTAGGCAAAACTTCCCTTAAAGGTGGACCAACCTCTTTACTCTTAAAGTAATGACAAGAAACACAGTAATTTTCGTAAATAACTTTACCTTCCTGTTTTTCTTCTTTTGGCTCTACTAAGGCTACTTTTTCCTCAACTTTAACTTCTATAGGTTTTAAAGAAGAAAATTCTTTACTTATATGAATAAATGCAGAAATATCTCTTAAAGTATAAGTTGGAAATAGAAAAATAAGGACGTAAAAAAGTTTTATAAGTTTAGTCCTCAATTTCAGTATATGAAAACTGATGAATAGAAATATTAAGGATGCGACTGTTAAGTTGAGATAGGATTCAGTTAAAAGGAGATTTGAGAATGAGATTGTGTCCAAAAAGTAAACTGTTAAAGATACTAAAAAAATAAGGTACAAAATAATAAGCTGTATATAAGAAAATTAGAATAGAGAGAAACTTTGTAAGGATTACAAAAAGGCTTAAAACGTTGTTAAAAGAAAGAGTGTATTCGAGCTTTTTTGGCAAAAAGTACACAATGATAGAAGAGGAAAAAAAGAGGATTGATATAATAAAAAGAACATGAGGTATTTTTCTGTTATATAAATTTTTTAATCTGAGCGAAAGGTACGAAATTAAATAAAGAAAAAAGTTAAAGTTTTTATAATTCGTGAACAAATATAAAAGTATGATTAAGTTTAAATTTAAAATTAAAAAGATTACAGTTTCAAATATTAAGTTTAAAAGTATTCTCCTGTTTTCCAAAAGATAGATGATAAATGCAAAAAAAGAAATAAAGACTGAGACGTACGCAATTATTAAAGAAAACTTTAAAATGTTGAAAACCTCAGTTGAAACTGTCATCTTGTAAAAATGATAACAAAAATTAAAGGAAAATTGTAAAGATAGAAAATAGCAGAAAATTTTTACTTCTTGTAACTCCAAAAAGAGGAAAACTTAAAGTGAAAAGCAATGTTCCAGCTACTGAGTTTAAAATTATTATCTTCACCTCCTTTTCACTAAAAACGTCCCCTATTGTTTTAAGGCCAGCTTTTTTATAGTCATCACTCATAATATAAGAAAGAAGCATAAAGTGGGGCATCTGCCACATAAAAAAGTAAAACGAAACTGAAACTATAGTAGGAGAAAAAATGTACCCCCTGCAGAAACCCAACCAATAAGCGGAGGTAAGGCACCAATTATAGAACCAGGTAAAAAAGCAAAGGGAGTCACTTTCTTTAACGGCGTATAAACAAAAATATAAATGAAAAAGGCTAAAAAAGAAAGTAAAAAGGGTAAAAATTTAAATTTTAAAAGTATTATGATAAGCCCCAAAGATATAAGAAAAATTGAGATAAAAAGGGCACTTTCAGGTGAAATATCACCTTTAACAATTGGACGGTTACAAGTTCTTCTCATCAACTTATCCTTTTCTCTCTCTAAATACTGATTAAGAGAAAGTGAACCAGAGGCTAAAAAGTAAAGTGGTATAAAAATTAAAAAAGTTCTTTTAGATCTTTACTTTTAAGATAATAACCCATAATTCCTGAAAGTGTTGAAAGTAAAGCAACTTTAAACTTTGTTAAATTAAGATAAACTCTTAAAAATTTCACTTTAAAGATTTAATAAATTCAAAAATTAACTTGAGCTCCTCATCTTTTAATTCATAGGGAGGCATTACATTTTCGTATCCCTTTCTTAACTTTTTTCAGGATACAGAATTGACTCTCTAATATAATCCTCATCAACGTATACTTCTATTTCTTTTCCCTCTGAAATAACTTTCACTTTTTGACCAATCAAATTTTTAAAAGAAGGTCCTGCTAATTCTGATCCATCAGTTGTGTGACAACTGAAACAACCATTTTCATCCATTAACTTTTTTGCCTTTTCTAAGATGTTAGCCTTAGCTATAATTTCTTCTTTTTCCTCCGCTATGGGCTTTTCCTCTTTTTTTCTTCTTCCTCCTTTATTTTTGAATAAAACTTTTCTTCAGGTAAAACAATTACCTTAGTGATCATATAGGAATGAAAATCTCCACAGTACTCGGCACAAAATAAATCATAGGTACCTGTGTCCTTTGGGATAAGTGAAATGTAAGTTTTATAGCCTGGAACAAGGTCCTCTTTAATTCTAAAGGCCGGTATGTAAAGGGAGTGAATTACGTCATTAGATTTCATCTCTAACAGGGCTGGTTTGTTTAAAATAAGATAGAGAGTATCATCCTTAAATCCATTTTCATATTCAAAACTCCAGGACCACATCTTTCCAATTACTTTAACTTTGTACGCATCAGGATGAATATATCTCATTTTTTTAAAGACAATAAAACCATAGTAAAACATTAAAAGAACAATCACTGTAGGTACAAAAACCCATATTATCTCTAAAATAACATTATCCTTAACATCTTCAGCAACCTTGTTTTTAGAGCTTCTATATTTGAAAATAAAAAGTATCATTAGGAAGGTAATAATAAAAAGAAGGACAAAACCTATTCCGCCTATAAACAGAAAGACATTATTTACATCTTTTGTAAAGTTGCTCATTTTAGATTAAACCTAAAGGGATAATCTGAAAATAAAAGTAAAAGAATAATTGTGAAAGAGAAAATTGAAAATAGGAGCATTATTTTGAAAATTCTATCTTCATATTTAAGGTGCATAAAAAAAGTAAAACAAGGGTGGATTTAAAACCTGCAATTTTTATAGTGATAACTATTGAGGGAATAGGGAATTCAACAAAAGATACAGTTACAGTTAAAATAGTGAGTATTACAAAAGAAAGCCAAGTTAAAAAGTAAACTAAATATCCATTTTCCCTACTTTTCATTTTTATCTACCAATTAAATAAAAAGGGGAAAATAAAGATCCAAACAATATCTACAAAGTGCCAGTATAAACCAGCGTTGAAAAGTTTTGTAGTATCAATCTTTTTAAATTTAGCGCATTTTCCTCTAATTTAACGTTTATACTTATTTTTTTACATTTTTATCTATCAAGATACCTACGATTTCTTTTCCTCTTAGATTTTCAATTTCAGATCCCCAAAGCAAAATTTTTATTCATGGTTCCTTTATGTAAATAAGTAAAATAAAAAAGAAAACAAAGACTCCTATCACAACATGAAGTCCATGTATACCTGTTATTACATAGTATAAGTTATAAAAGGCAGCAGGACCACTTGCCTTTGATAAAAGAGCTTGTGAACCTGGATAGATTCCCTTTATAAATTTTGCTTTCCATTCAAAATACTTATTAACAAGAAATAAAGTAGCAAGAATTATTGTAATAACTAAAAATATGAGGGATTCCCTTTTTTACCCCTTTCAAGAGCTGCTATAGAAAGTGCGACAGTTAAACTGCTTGTTAACAGAATTAAGGTATTTACTAGTCCAAAGCCAAGACTTAGTTTCTTAGAACCTTCTAAGAATTCTTTTGGAAAAGAGAACCTATAAACTGAATAAAAAAGAAATAGGGGGCCAAAAAACAGAAGTTCAGAAAAGAGAAAAAGCCACATCCCCATCTTGGCACCTGTTACATCTTTATGAAGGTGTCCCGTATGTGATAAGGCTTTTTCCATTTTAAGTTAACTTAATTATAAGATAAGATTTTTTCTCTTATTTTCTTAAAATCATAGGGGTCAGAGGGTGCAACAACCTCAAAATTAAAGTTCTCGTGTGGCGGCGGTGAGGGTATAGTCCACTCGAGCGTGACACCTCCCCAAGGATTATCGGGTGCCTTTTCTCCCTTAAATAAATGATAGATAAAGTTAAAGACCATTAGATAAATGCCTGGAACCAATATAAAGGCTCAAATTGTTGAAATAAACTGAAGGGGTTCATACTGAGGTAAGTAATCAAAGTATCTTCTTGGCATACCCTGGATACCTAATATAAATTTGGGAAAATAAAGTAAATTGAAGCCTATAAAAATGAGGAAGAAATAAAACTTTGCAAGTTTTTCATTATACATTTTACCAAACATTTTAGGATACCAGTAGTGAAGGGCAGAAAAAAATGCAAAGCCTACTCCACCAAACATCGTATAGTGGAAGTGACCAACAACAAAATAGGTGTCATGTATATGTAAATCTGTTGCAAGAGCACCATTAATTAACCCAGATAAACCACCTATTGAGAAGAGAAATATAAAGGCCAGGGCAAAAAGTAAAGGAGATTTTAAATCTATGGAGCCCTTATATAAGGTGGCGACCCAATTAAAAACTTTAACACCTGAAGGGACAGCAACAAGAAACGTCAAAAGTGAAAAGATTATCCTAGCAAAATCCGCCATACCACTTGTGAACATATGGTGCCCCCAAACTAAATATCCTATAAAGGCGATAGCAATAGAAGAAAGAGCTATTGGTTTATATCCCGATATTCTCCTTTTTACAAAAGTTGGTATTATCTCTGAAATTAAACCCATTGCAGGCAGTATCATTATGTATACGGCAGGGTGTGAGTAAATCCAGAAAATATGTTGGAACATAAGAGGATCTCCTCCACGCGCGGGGTCAAAAATACCAACGTTAAAAATTCTTTTAATAATAACTAAAAATAAAATAAGGCCAACGATAGGAGTGGCAATAACTTGTATCCAAGAAGTTGAGTATATTGCCCAAACAAAAAGAGGCAGGTTAAACCACTTGAAATTTTTAGCTCTTAATCTGTAAATTGTGGCGATAAAGTTAAGACCTGTTAAAGTTGAGGAAAAACCTATTATAAAGGCAGATAGGGCAGCTAAGTGGGCGTTTGTCCCTGTTTTTAAACTGTAGGGAGCATAAAAGGTCCAACCTGTATCTGCAAATCCCTTACCTGTATGGAGTGATATTAGGGCTACTATTCCGCCTGTTAAGAATATCCACCATGACAAGAGATTTAACTTAGGAAAGGCAACATCCCTTGCTCCTATAAGTATCGGTAAAAAGAAGTTTCCCATTATAGCAGGGATAACAGGTATAACAAATAGAAATATCATCATAACACCATGTAGTGTAAAAAGTTGATTGTATGTTCTTAAGTCAAAGATCTGTTTGCCTGCTTTCATTAGTTCAATTCTCATTAGTAGACCGATTAAAACAGCAGTTAGGAAGAATACAGAGATAGTAACAAGATAAAGTATTGCTATTCTTTTATGATCTGTTGAGAAGATCCAGGCAAAGATACCTTTGAATCTCGATAATTCGCTGTAGTAGGGCTTTTAGTTATTCATCTATTTCTCCTTTTGTCCGATTTGACCCAAAAGGCTAAAAATATAGCAAAGGATATTACGAAAATAATGGAGAAAATCATAAAGACTTTAATAAAGTTAAAGACATATTTTCTTCCCTTAGGGTCGTAGCTAAGGCAAAACTTTGTGGCTTTAACTCTTATACTGCCGAGTTTACCCTCAGAGGTTTCGTGGATAGCAAGTTCAAGTTCAAGCGGCAAAAAGCTTGGTCCGTATATATACCTTGTAATTTTCAAATTAGGGGAAACAAATACAAACACAGAGGGGTGTACAAATGCTCCGTTAACTTTCTTAAATTTAAAACCTATAGATTCAACTAATTTGTAAAGGTTTATAGAATCTTTTAAAATTAGAGTTTTAAGGCCTTCGCCGTAGGGATTATCTTTTAAAGAGAGAAGATGTTCTCTTTCAAAAATTTTAAGATCGTTTAGGTTTTCATTTTGATCAAAGCTGAAAAATATAGCGTAGTAGTCTTTTTGAGGTTTAAAGGAAATTTTTTCGTGATTTTTCAGAAATTCGTGAACTATTAAGGGGCAAATCATTTTACATTTGAAAAATATAGGGATGAGAACTAAAGGTTTTTTATCACTTAGTAAATAACTTAGTGTAAACTCTTTGCCCTCTGAATCTATAAAGAGAGTCTCCGGGGGAACGTAAGATTCTATCTTTTCCTCGACTCCTACTGTTTCACTATAGAAAAAAGATTCATCAAGATAAAAAACATAGTTTAATTATCTTCTAAATTTAGAATAGAACAAAATTTGTATTTATTATAATACTACAATAATTTTAAAAAATCAAGGTAATAATTTAGATTTATTATTTTTTGAAAAAGATCGTTTTTATGTAATAAAATTTCAAAAGGAGGTTTATTATGGTAAAAGCTTTTATTCTTGTTAATGTAGAAGCAAGTAAGCATATGGAAGTTCTCGAAAACGTAAGGAAGATTAAAGGTGTCCATGAAGCACATCTTGTTACAGGGCTTCATGATTTAATACTTTATGTTTCTGCTGATGACTTAAAATCCTTAGGTTCTCTTATAGTTAATGAAATTCAAAAAATTAACGGAGTTCAGAGAACAATTACTTGTATAGCATTGGATTAGAAAATAAGTTAAACTTTGGCTAAAATGGAGAGGCTGTTTTTTTTAGTTCAACATGGTGAGGCAAAAAGTGAGATAGAGGATCCTGAAAGACATTTAACTGAAAAGGGAAAAGAGGAAAGTAAAAAAGTTGCAGAGTTTCTCCTAAATATAAATTTAAAACCTGATTTAATAATACACAGTGAAAAGGTAAGAGCAAGGGAAACTGCTGAGATATTTTCTAAAATCTTAAACCCTCCAAAGGAAATTATTCAGGGTGAAAATCTCTTGCCTTTAGATAGTCCAGTATTTTGGGCAGAAAGGTTAAGGGAAGAGGAAAGTAACATTATGCTTGTTGGTCATCTTCCCCATCTTTCAAAGTTAACTTCACTACTTATAGTAAATAATCAAGATAAAGAAATTATAAAATTTAGATATTCTTCTTGTCTTATCCTTTTAAGAGAAGAGAAAAAGTTTTATGTAAAACTTTTTATAACGCCGGAGATTGCGAGATAGACTTTTAAGATTAAGTAAGAAGCTCTCGTATATCTTAAGGCATGACCCAGCAAAATTTGGAATAAGTTTAAATAGTGAAGGTTTTGCTGATATTGATGAACTATGTAAGAAAGCAAAAATAAATAAAGATGAAATTTTTGAGCTTTTAAAAAAGTGTGGTAAAAAGAGATTTGAGATAAGGGGAAATAAAATAAGGGCTCTCTATGGACATAGTTTTATAAAGATAGAGTATAAAGAGGTGGTACCGCCAGAGATTCTATATCACGGAACAAGTAGAAAAAATTTAGAGAGGATATTAAAAGAAGGGCTAAAGCCGATGAACAGAAAATATGTTCACCTATCAGTTAATAAAGAGGAGGCCCTAAGAGTTGGTAGAAGGCATGATAAAAGTCCAATTATACTTATAATTCTTTCAAAAGATGCCTATAATTCCGGAGTAAAATTCTTTAAAGCAGGTGATGTCTATTTATGCGAATTTTTACCTCCAGAATTTATAAAAGTAGAAAATAGTGTTTGATCGAAAATTTAGATAGATGTGGTTTATGATTAAAATATGAGGTCTTTAGAGTAGATTATAGAAAAACTTCCTGAAAATATAAGGCTTCCTATATATGAAGCTTTTCAAGTATTTAAAGAAGATATAATTCATAATGAGCTTGTAGAGATAAAAGGTATAATAAAAAAGCTTGCAGAAGCACAAAAGAAAACAGAGGAGAGGGTTGGTAATCTTGAAAAAATTGTTACAGAACTCACGGAAGCGCAGAGAAGAACAGAAGAAAGAATTAATGAGCTTGCAGAGGCGCAAAATAAAACCGAACGAAAGGTTTATGAGCTTGCTTGCTGAGGCAATTAAAAAGACTGAGGAGGAGCTTAGAAAGCTTATTGGTGAGCATAAAAAGACAAAGGAAGAACTTGGTGGTTTATCACATGCTTTTGGTTATGTTCTTGAAGATAGAGCGATAGGGTGGCTTCCTGAAATTTTGAAGAGGGAATATAATATCGAAGTTATTGGTAAACTTAAAAGGGAGTTTATTTTTATAAATGGTGAGTACATAGAGGTGAATATTTACGGAAGGGTAAAAAGGGATGGTAGGGAGTATGTTTTGATAGGTGAGGCAAAGTCAAAGCTTTCAAAGAAGTTGATTGATAAGTTTATTAGAAAGTGTGAAAAGATATCAAA
>JBCNVI010000011.1 GCA_039630235.1 Candidatus Hydrothermales bacterium
TAGAGATGTCCCTAAAGTGACAAGATCTACTTTTTATTATCTACTATTGCAGGAATTACAAGACATTTGAAAGTTTGCCTATGCTTATAAATCTCCCAAAAGTTATAGCATAAAAGATTTTATAGGAATTTATTGATGTTTTTGAAAAATTCCTGTGGACTAAAGAATCCACAAAGCGATACTTTGTATAGAAAAATTCATTAGAGCCTAAAAGAGCATCCCGTAGAATTGTGCCCAAAAATCTTATTGAAATAGGAAAATTTAGCTTCGGTTAATCAATCATCAGCCTAAAGCGCTACAGAATTACACAAAATATTGACTTCCACTTGTTTTATACAATATTTTTATATCATAGCAAAAGTTAAATTTTTAAATGAGACCAAAGCTCTACTTTTTAAGGGAGCCATACAGAAGCATAATTAAAGAAATTTTCAAAGATGTAAAAAATTTTTACGGAGAAAATCTCCTAGGCTTTGTTGTCTTTGGCTCAGTCGCTAAAAATAAAACTAATCCCTTCTCTGATATCGACCTTCTTATAATCTCCGAAAATCTACCAAAGGGAAGAACAAAAAGAATTTTAGATTTCATAAAAAACATAGAAAGACCTTTAAAAGAAAAATTAAAAAAACTAAGAGAAAAGAACTATTTTATTGAAATTTCTCACTGATAAAAAAACCTAACGAAGTAGAATACGGTGGCTTTATATATCTTGACATGATTAAAGATTCTGTAATTCTGTTTGATAAGAACATATTTTTTGAAAATTATTCAGAAAAATTATGCAATAAACTAAAAGAGTATGGCGCCAAAAAAATATACAAAAAGGGCGGATATTACTGGATTATAAAAGAAGATGTAGACGTAAAGAGCGGCGTAAAAATATGAATAAAAGAGAACTTGCCCTTGAATATTTAAACAGATGCAAAAAAAGACTTGAGGCACTAAAATTTTTATATAACGAAAAGAGTTATGCAGATGTCGTAAGAGAAGCACAAGAAATTGTTGAATTATGTGGAAAGGGAATACTAAGAAGCGTAGGAATTGATCCACCCAAATGGCATGATGTCGGTGTCTTAGTAATAGAACTTTTAGACAAATACCCTAAATTTAGGAAAAAATTTAAAAAATACGCTGAGATCTCTGGATGGCTGAGAAGGGAAGGAGAATTTGCTTTTTATGGAGATATAGATTTTATCCCATCTGAAAAATACACAAAAAAAGACGCAAATGAAGCGTTAAAAGGCGCAGAGTTTTCAATAAAACTATTGGAGGAATTTCTAAAATGAAAATAGAAAAATACGAATTTGGAGAAATTATCATTGAAGGAAAAAAATACACAAGGGATTTAATTATATTTAAAGACAGAATAAGTGAAAACTGGTGGAGAAAAGAAGGACACTCCCTCTACATGGAGGACCTAAAAGAAGTCCTTGAATTTAAACCAGAAATCCTTATAATAGGAAACGGGATACTCAGGAGTTATGAAAGTCCCCAAAGAGATAATAAAAGAACTTGAAAAAATCAGAATAAAGGTCATAGTAGAAAATACAAAGGAAGCAGTCAAAATATTCAACGAATATGTTGAGAAAAACAAAAAGTCGTCTGCGCAGTCCATTTAACTTGTTAAATAAAAAGGGATAACATGCTTGACTTAACTAAATTACCACCTTTAATTCCAAGAAAAGTCCTATTCGATGAACCTGAAAAATTGTACCCTTATGTTTCACCAGATGGGAAAAAGTTAGCTTATCTTGCACCACACAACGGAGTACTAAACATCTGGGTTAAAACAGTTTTTAAAGAAGATGATAAACCTTTAACCTCTGAAAAACATCGTGGGATAAGGCACTATTTCTGGTGGTATGATAGCGAAAAAATTCTATACCTACAAGACTTCGAAGGAGATGAAAATTACCATATCTATGGAGTGGATTTATCAAGTGAGATAATAAGGGATTATACTCCATTTAAAGATGTACAAGCTTACCCCGTAGCATATGAGCCCGAATTTAAAGACGAGCTACTTGTTGCAATGAATTTGAGAGATAAACGTCTACATGATGTATATAGAGTTAACCTCTTAACAGGTGCAATAAATATTGACACAGAAAACCCAGGTGATGTAGGGGGTCTTTCATCCACAGGTGGTTGGCTCGCAGACCATAACTTAAAAGTCAGAGTATGCTTGAGTATGAAAGATGATGGTAGCGTAGAGTTAAGGGTAAAGAAAGATAATAAATGGGAAAGCTTCATTCTTTGGTCACCAGAAGATAGCTTTTCGATGCCTATAGGCTTTACCCCTGATAATAGTAAACTATATGTGATAGACACAAGAGACAGCGATACTTCTCAACTTGTAGAAATTGATATAAATACAGGTGAGAAAAAGGTACTATTTCACGATCCCGAATATGATATAACAACTTACACCTCTTTTCTCTTTCATCCTAAAACAAAGAAATTACAGGCAATAGGATATATGAGAGATCGTGTTGAATGGAGAGTTTTAGACAAGGAAATAGAAAAAGACATAGAATTTCTCACTAGCTTTGGAAGTGGCAACTTCGACATTTTAAGTCGCGACTTAGAAGATAAAATATGGACTATTTCTTATGATGCTGATGATGAGCCGTTAAAATATTATCTATATGAAAGAGATAAAAAAGAAATTAGATTTTTATTCAGCGCAAGACCAGAATTAGAAAAATATAAATTAGCGAAGATGAGGCCATTTAAAATAAGGGCAAGGGACGACTTGACCCTACATGGATATATAACTTTTCCTGTAGGTGTGGAGCCAAAAAGCTTACCAATGGTTCTTTTACCTCACGGTGGACCCTGGGCAAGAGATACATGGGGCTATGATGGAATTGTTCAACTCCTTGCAAATAGGGGTTATGTAGTGTTGCAGGTAAATTTTCGTGGCTCAATAGGTTATGGTAAGAGCTTTGTGAATGCAGGAGACAGAGAATGGGGAGGAAAGATGCATGATGATTTAATAGATGCAGTTAATTGGGCAATAAATGAAGGCTTTGCAAACCCAAAAAAGATAGCAATCTTCGGAGGTTCCTACGGTGGATATGCAGCACTCGTTGGTGCTACATTCACGCCTGATACATTCTGTTGTGCAATCTCAGAATGTGGTGTATCAAATCTTATTACTTTTCTTAAGTCCATACCACCCTATTGGGAACCACTTAAATCTTTATTTACTAAAAGAATAGGAGATCCTGAGAAAGATGAGGAATTTTTAAAATCTCGTTCCCCTTTATTTAAGATAGATAATTTAAACATTCCCTTACTTATAGCACAAGGTGCAAATGATCCAAGGGTCAAAAAAGAAGAGAGTGACCAAATAGTTGAGGCAGCAAAGAAAAGAGGATTAGAGGTAGAATATTTACTATTTCCTGATGAGGGTCACGGACTACTAAACCCTCAAAATAGGTTAAAATTCATTGCTACAGTAGAAAAATTTTTAGCAAAATATTTAGGGGGTAGATACGAAGAATAAATTTAAGGAGGAGGAACTATGGAAGAGTTAAAGCAAAAAATAAAGGAACTGGCTCAAAAGGTCTATAACGAACTTGGACCCTTTGGATTTATTGAGGAGCTAAAGTACGAAGCTGCACTAGCCTACGAGTTCAGAAAAAACGGATTAAAGTATCTTGAGCAGCTTCAAGTAGACATAATGTATGAGGATCAGATAATTAAAGAGGGGAAAGTGGACTTTATAGTGTTTGATGAAAAAGAGGAAAATGGCATTTTAGTAGAGTTAAAGGCAAAAGAGGATATAACCGGTGAGTTTCTCCATCAACTTTTAAAATACTACGAAGCAATAAAATCCGAAAAAAGTGGTTTTCCGAAATTTATTTCTGAAAAAATAAAGGGAGGTATAATCCTTAACTGGAGACTAAACAAAGCTATAAAGAACGTACTGCTTGAAGGATTTGAGAAAACAGAGGAAATCCAAATAACACCGAATTTAGAAAAATTTGAAAAATATAAGGACGTAATTGAAATAGTTGAAATAGAAGTTCCTGTTGAGAAAAAGAGAAGGTAATTTAAAAATAAGAAAAATTTTAAATTCTTATCTTTCTCAGGTGAAGGGGTTAAAGTGTTATTGTGATAGATGCTTAAATACAGAAAGATGGAAAGGCAACGTCTCTCTAATGATAATAGATGCAGCCTTTACATCAATTGGTCTTAATTATTTTACAGCAGTAGTTCCAAAGGTGTTAAAATTTAAAGAAGATTTTGTTGATAAAGGAATAGTAAGGGGTTTATGTGATTTAGCGAATTTTGATTATAAAAAAGCCCTTTACATATGGAGAAATGAAAGATCATGGCATGTTATAAAGGAAATTTCAGGGTACTTATGTGAATTAAAAAATGAAAGAAGATTTTCTGAGAAGGAGGCATTGAGAGCGTGGGCCAAAAATGCGGATACTTATAATTTTAAGAAGGATCCCATAGGGAAAATTAAGGGTGTAGGACTTGTGACCTTTGAATACTTAAAAATGATGGGAGGTATTGATACAGTTATGCCTGATAAAATTGTGAAAAGAGTTCTTAACAAAATTTTTAAAGAAGGAGGCTTAGAGGAAGAGGAAGATAATTTAAAGTTTATTGAGAAAGTGAAAAAAGTTAGTAAAGAAACGGGCATAAGATGTATAGAAATGTGCTGGATGACCTGGCTAATCCAAAAAGAAGGTGATAACTTAAGATTTGAAAAATATAGGAAAATTATGGATTTAATTTAAGTAATGAAAATACTTATTACAGGTGGCACAGGCTTTATAGGTAAAGAGCTTTCTTTAAAACTTTTAGAAGAAGGGCACACTCTTTATATCTTAACAAGAAGTGTTAAGAAGGTTTTTAACAAAAGAATAAAATTTTTAGTTTGGGATGGTAAAAACATAACCGAGTATCTGGGAGAAATAGATGCAATAGTTAATCTTGCTGGTGAAAACATATTTTCTTTAATTTATAGCGAAAATAAAAAGAAAAGAATAGTTGAAAGTAGGGTAAATGCTGGAAGAGGAATTATGGAGTATATAAAAAGTAAGGGAGTTAGGCCCAGGGTTTTAATTCAAGCGTCTGCGACTGGTTATTATGGAAGTTCCTATGAAGTAAAAGATGAGTTTTCGCCGGCTGGAAGTGGCTTTTTAAGTAAGGTATGTGTAGAATGGGAAAAATCAACTGAGGAAGCAGAAAATCTTAAGATAAGAAGATGCATAATAAGAATAGGAATTGTCCTTGGTAAAGGTGGATTTCTTTCAAAAGTTTTATCGTTTCCTCAGATTCCCTTTTTGTTTTTAATAGGTGAACCTCAAAACTTCATCTCCTTTATTCATATTGATGATCTTATAAACGCAATAATTTTTTTATTAAAAAACGAAAATTCGAGGGGAGTTTATAATTTAGTATCTCCCAATCCTGTAAAACTTATTGATTTTTACGAGACTCTTTCAAAAATCCTAAATAAAAGACTTATAAGATTTCCGAATTTTATTTTTAAAATCCTTATGGGTGAAATGGCCGATGAAATAGTATTTTTTAGTAGTAGAGTGATTCCAAGAAGAATTTTAGAAGAGAATTTTAAGTTCTTGTATCCAGATTTAGAGGGAGTTCTAAAAGATATTTTATTAAGTTGTAAAAGTGTATGAAATAAAAAGGGGTGAGTATGGCTGTAATTTTAAGGGAGTTTTTTTAATTTTAGGGACTGTGTTTTTAATGGGGTTTGCTGATAAGACTCAGCTTGCAGCAATATGTTTTGCTACAAAATATAATCCGATAACAGTTTATACTGGTGTAATCTTAGGACTTGCCCTTGCAACCTTGGTATCTTTTACTTTCAGAAAAATCCTTGGTTGTGTGCTTCTTTGTGTATATTTAAAAACATAATAGCCGGAATAATATTCATACTGATCGAACCTTTAACCATCTTTAGTAAATAGGAAGCTTGATTTTTCAAAAAATCAGTTTTTAGGCTTTTTAAAATTATTCTAATTTTGATTAAAAATATTGAAAAACTTTAAAATAAAACCATGCAATTAAAAATTATTTTTGGAGATGAGGGGAAAGTATAAATATAAGTAGCGATTTCAGGAGGTACTTCATATCTTTTATAAAAAAGCTTTTACCAAGAGTAAAAAATTTGAAGAAATTTATTCTGGTAAGAAGGTAAAGCCTTTTACCTTTTCGGCGTTTCTTGGTGATGAGTTTGAAATTCTTAAAGATACTGAGGATAAAAAAAATAAAAGTTAATCCACCTTTTAATCTTATCTTTTCAACCGGTGATACTGAGATATTTTCTCATTTTTACAACGGTGTTCTTCAAATAAAAAAAGAAAATGATGGTTTAAGACTTAGCAAAAGAGTTTTTCCGATAAGAAGAATTCACTTAAACAAAGATATAAAGATAAAAAGTAGTTGTGCGATTTTTAAAACTGTGGGTATTTATGTGTTGAATAATCCCGAGGAAGATCCAAAGAACTTTGAAGATTGGTTTATTGTGCCTGAGGAGGAAAATTTAGAAAAGTTTAACAGTGTACTTCAAGAGAGAATGCTTAAAAAGTATAAGTTAATAAAGGGTAAAAGGGTTAAAACAGATTTGAGATTAACTTCCCTATCACAGATTGAGACTTCTATTTTAATAAGGCAGGGTAAGTTAAGTCCTGCCTTTAAGGATAAAAGTATAAAAAAAGTTTATATAAGACATTATGGGGGGTTTTTTAAAAGGTTTTAAGGGTGTTTTTATTCTTGAGTCTTCTTCTTGGATGCTTCAGTTTATTTATGATTTTGGACTTGGAGTAAGAACAGGTCAAGGTTTTGGTCTTTTGGAACTAATTAGTGAATTATAAATAAGAAGGTTTTAAAATGAGAAAGGGAAATTCTATAACTTTTTATCCTTCAAGTTGGCTTTATAATGCAGGAGTGATAGGGTTTTTAAAAGTATTAAAAGAAATAAAGGAATCAGATTCAAACAAGAGTTTAAATATATATCTAGAAGAACATATAGAAATAAAATTTGATGAGTTAAACAAAGACGAAATTTTTGACGCTTGGGACAAAGTAACTTTTAGAAAATTGAAAATTTCATATACACAACAAAAAGAAAAAAAGAGAGGAACTAAACAGTATTATTATGCCAACCAGACTGAAAATAGTATAAAGAAAAAAATAGAAGCAATGTTAGGTAAAAATGAGTTAAGTGAAGATAATGTAAAAAAAAAGAAGGAAACTTTCCTTTTCTTGCACTATTTGTGGAAATATTTTTTCTTCTACTAAATCGGATGTTAAAACTCTAAGCCAAGCTTTTAGTAAAATCCTCTTCGGAGCCGAAAAATCCTTTCCAAATACTTACTGGATGCTTAAATCACGTGAAGTTATTTGCCCTAAATGTGAATTTATTCTTATGTGTCATCATATACCTTTTGTCAAATTGGATAACAAAAAGGAAATATTCGTTAATACACCTATTTTTAAATTAACCTATGATTTAAATAATTTTGCAGAAGAAATTCTTAAAGAGCGGAAAGAGAGAGAAATTAAAAAGATTTTGGGATCCACACTTTTTCAATTTGCAGTAAAAAGGAAAGCTCTGCTTGGCGCATGGACGTTGATGAATATTGAAGTAATCGTTAAAGAAGAAGATACTATCAATTACTTTGATTTACCCTATCATATAACAAGGATTTTACTCGATCATGAAATCGCAAGTTTAATCGAAAGGATAGGGGAAAAAAGAATTCTCCAGCTAATTATAGAAAGTAAATTCTCTGAACTAGAAAAAGTAAATTACCTTGCTCTAAGGGGCATTTTAAAACTTAAAAAACTCAAAGAAATAGAAGAATAACGACCCTTTAGTAAATTATGTAGAAAAATATGATAATCTCGAGCATCTAAACAAAATCTCTAAAATTTTACCTGAGTTATATGGGAAAGTAACAAAAACTTTAGAAAGGGAGGGAAAAATATGAGTAGAAAAAGTATTGATGCGCTAATTAGAGATTTAAAACGAAGAGGTGAAGAAATCAAGGAACCCAGTGTTGCACAATCCATAGATGATATAGCCTTCCGCCTCATTGAACAGGTCAGACTCGGTAATAAAGACAACGTATTCTATATGCTCTTAAGATGCTTTAAGGCAAATGAGGAAAAATTTCCGGAAGAACTTATAGAGGCCTTTAAACCTGAAAACGAAAAAATATTTTAAAACCCTTATTTTTTTTCTTTCCTTGCCCCAACTTTAGGTAAAGAAAAAAGAGGTGTAAACAATGAAAAAAGCAATTACTATCACAATTATCTTTGAGGCAGACGCTCTAAATAGAGGCGAAAAGATAGCCGGAAATATACCATCAATTAAAAAACTCACAAGAGGATGGGGAGATACCTATTCATACATATCAAGACCCGCTATGAGACATTATCTCTGGAGCACCTTACATATTACTAATCCTGAAAGATGGAAAGAGGCATCCGTAACTAAAGCAAAAAGTGAAGGGGGCGACAAGGTAATTCAGTTTGATCTCGAGAGAGGAAATATAAGAGAGTATGCAGAACTTGATGTTTTCGGTTACATGGGAACTAAAGGGGAAGGTAAGGCAATAACAAGGAAGGCTTGTGTAGGGATTACAAAAGCCGTCTTGCTTGAACCGTGGACTGGAGATATTGCCTTTTACGCAAATCATGATTTAGTAAGAGGATACATAAAAGAAAATCCCGATAGTAAACTAGAGCCAAATCCTTATACTCCAGAAGAACATAGGTCAATTTATAAAGTTTCTTTTACCGTTGATTGTAAGAAAATAGGAGTCGATGAAAGCGGACAAACAATACTCGAGGAGGGAGAGAAAAAAGAAAGGATAAAAGATATTTTAAATGCTATTTACAACGGCTTATATTACCATTCATCGGGCGAATGTCCGGGTATCGTTCCATTATTCCTTGTTTCAGGAATTCTAAAAGTACCAATTCCCGTGTTTCACTCCTTTGTTGATGTAGAATTCTATCACAAAAATCATAGACCAAAATTTAAAATAAGGGAAGATCTATTGAAAAAGAGTCTATTTAATGGATGGATTGAGTTAGAAACGAAAGATAATAAGTCTAAAAAATTAGTATATTTAGAATCGAGAGAACCAGAAGCACTATCTGAAGAATTCATTCAGGAAAATTCTTTTACAACTAACTGGGAAGACTTTATAAAAATTTTATTCGATGAGAAGTAAGAAAAAGCCAAAAACAAAAAATAGTGCGGAATTGAAAACATTAAAAGACTTATTCTGGGATTATGAATGGGAATCTGTCTTAAAAAACATAGATTCGCCCTTTGTAATCGCAAGGGTTCTTGAAATCGGAAATAAAGAACAAGTTAAAGAATTTATTAACCTAGTAGGCTCTGAAAAGATAAAAGAATTTTTAAAAAAGTACCCCAGATTACTTTCTAAAGAATCGAGGAATTTTTGGAAATTATGTTATGGAGTTAAAGAGAAAGAGCCTACTCAAAAAACATAAAGTTGTGGTCACAAGGATAAAAGACATACTGGATAAGGGCTTCTATCTCGCCGGCGGAACTGCAGTATATTACTACTTAAATCATAGACACTCCATAGGTCTTGATTTTTTTATAAACGAAAAGATCGATTTCAGAGAACTCTATCCATTTTTTCAACCTGAAGAGATAAAATTTTTAAGTAAAGATACAATCCATGCAGAGATAGAAAACGTAAATGTTTCTTTTTTCCAATACCTATATCCACTATTAAATCCTCTTAGAAGTCTTGATTTAATTAAAATTGCCAGTTTAGAGGATATTCTCTGTATGAAAATCAACGCTATAATTTCCCGTGGAAGCAGAAAGGACTTTGTAGACGTTTATTTTATTATGAATTTTCTTGAAATCGACAGTGAAAAAGCTATTGAACTCTTTAGGAAAAAATTTGGTAACTACGATGAACTTGTCATCAAAAAAGCGGTCACCTATTTTGAAGATACAGAGAAAGAACCTGAATTTCCAATGATTAAAAAGATAGAGTGGGGAGAAATAAAAAAATTTTTTATAAGAGAATTTGCTAAAATATGAAACTCTTAAAAATAAAAATTTATTAGCCCCATGCTCACTATAAAATTCCATTTACTTTCGCAAGGAGACATACCTATCCTATACCTCCCTACTCTACAGTTATTGGACTCATATGCAATATCTTAGGAATAATAACGCACGACGAAAAATTTAAAAAACTCAAGAAGGGACTATCACTTGCTATATATGGAAAATTTGAGTCTATCACAAGAGAGTTTGTTTGGTTTAGAAATCTGAGCGTAGAGTTCCACATATCAAGATTCGGTCGAATAGAAAATAGAAGGTTCGAAAGCGTTCCAGAACATCCCGGCGGTCAAGTCCCTACAAAAGTAGATGTCTTAGAAAATGTAAATCTACTTATCTATATTTATCATCCGGATGAGAGCTTTCTTAAAGAAATAGAGAAATCCTTTAAAAATCCCGAGAAAAGAATTTCTCCGCTACATCTTGGCAGAGCCGAAGACCTACTGGTTTTTGACGGAGATATAGATGAAACAATAAAAATAATTGAGATTAAAGACGAAAAAGAGTATTTTTATGAAAGACTTAACTATTTTACGTAGATCCAAATAAAGGTAGCGAATATTTTGATAAAAGTTTATACGACGAGAATTTTGAGCACTTTTACAATAAAATACCGGGAAGTTCTCATCTTATCTCGTCATTTTACGAACTGAGAGACGGTGTCAGAAATTTTAATTATATACCTGTTAAACTCTTTGAAATGGGAGAGTTTCCCTTTTATTTTGGTGAACCTCTCAAATGCTTAACAGATTACATAGAGATAAATTCTGAAATAAAGGAGAAAATTCCAATTTTTTTATGTAAGATGAGCCCAGGAGGTAAAAATGGAAATAATAGCAAAGTATAATAAAATACCTCTTAAAAAACACATAGAAGATTTATTAGTGGCAGTCAGATGTCTGCCCTCCAAAAAGCTCGACTATGAAAAACTTAAAGTAGGGGACACACAAATTAACAGGGAGTATTTTGAAAGACTGTTAGATTATGCGATAGTTTTTCACGATTTAGGTAAGGTTTCGCCATCTTTTCAAAAGAAAGTAGGTAAGGAGAGTTTTGATATAAAGATCGATAATTTTCCAGATGTCCGCCATAATATCCTTTCGCTTTTTTTCATAAACAAAGGTAAAGTAAAAGAATTAGTAGATTATAGTGAAAGTTTATACGCTACTTTTCTATCGGCAATAGCGTTTCATCACTGGAAAAAAGATGAAAAAGAATACCTCTTGTATTTAAACGAAAATTTAATAAGGGCCGCAAGAATTCTTCTTGAGAATGAAAATGGCAAAAAATTAGAGGAGGCTCTTAAAAGACATCTTGGGAAAAAATAAAAGTAAATTACAATGGAGGTCGTGTAAGCCTAGAAGTAGATGAATATATCTCGTTTGACACTCATATGGCAAAACAAATTTCAGAGGGAGGTAGCCTAATAAGCGTAAACGTTATACCACCTCACACACTATACTTTTTACCAGAAAGACTAAGACTAGAAGCTGAACTAAAGATTAAGACAGTGTTATAATTTATGTGTTTCCGGATGGAGTGAAGTTTGAAAGGAGAATTTTAACAAACATTGAAGATCCTACTTCGAATATAATATAGTATTAATATTTGAAAATAGAGGTTGGTTTGGCAAAGTTGCCGGTTTGACGCAAATCTTATAAAAATTTGCAAAATTTCCGTGATATACAATAAAATATTTACGGTCGCAGTGCACCAAAGAGGAATTTAAACACGTTATTGTAACGAGAAGGAGCAAAGATTAAAATTTGTCAAAATATGAGAAAAAGAATTTAGACTACTCAAAACTGATTTAACTTCTACAACAAATCTAAATCAAAATACACTAATAAATCACCAGAAATTTAAAAACACACAAGAGTAAACTCGATACCTACCCTAAACCTAAACAACAATCCCATCAAACACTCCTCTCCTCAAACTTAATCACCACATAACAAAAAGAAATCTAAACTGAATACACATTCTATAACTACAAAAACTAACCAAATCACAACATACTAAACAGAAACCCAAAACAACACTACCTATACAAAAAACACCCCTAACCAAAAAATCTTTTAAATAAATCTCACACAACCAAACAATCTATTAACTACTCTATTGATAAAACAAAATTTTCCCGCTATTATTATGTGGCAATACTACTTAAATAAAAAAAACACCGAACTTAAATTAAACTTTTTAGTTTATAAAAACCGTGATAAAGGTTTACCATAACGGTGAATTAGCTTTAGAAATAACTAAATACGAAATAGAAAGCTTCCTCCTCCTCAGAAAATTAGGCATAAAACCTCAACATAAATACGACATATCCCTAACCTTCGCTAAATCATCAAATGGCTTCGACGTTCTAAAATGCTACGTAGGAATAATAATCGCAAAAGATGAAGACGCCTATTTTATAAGCTTCCTCGACCTACTCTCTATACTGAAAAACTACCAGGAGTATATAATTAACTGGGACGAAGTAAAAAAATATAAACTGTTCTGGGTCGTCGAAAACAGCCTAGTCGGCATCAGAGACTTCGACGAGATAGAATGCAAAGAATACACCGAAATACCCTCAGAATTCGTCGACATAGTTAACTCCGTCATAAACAAACGCAAAAATAAAAACAGAAACAGAAATAGAAAAAAGAAGAAATCCTAAATCTAAATCAAACAAGCCCTTACTATTCCCAAATAAAAAGGAAAAGGATAAGCTAAATCAAAATTAAAAACTATAAATTCGAAAACTTTACAGATTAAATAAGTCAACCAGAGCAATCTGCAATTTCACTAAAAATCACTAAAAAATTAAATCCAAACCTTTAAAAATTTCGCGAAGAAATGATTCAGCTATACTTTTATAAACTCAAAAAAAATATCTGTAAATGCTCCGCTCTACAAGTATTCATCTATAACTTAATACAGAGCAGGGCAACCTCAATTACCGCTTTCGACGACCACTCCACACGTATTCACCTATAACTTAATACTACCAAAAAAATCTAAACAAAAAACACTAAACATCCACTTAACAAAAAATTACAATTTGCCACAAAAAAAGCTGAAAAAATATTTCACCAATTTCACCTTCAACTTAAATGCAAAATTAGAAATAATTTGATTTTTTCGTTATAAATCCCATATATTTTTAAACCGAAAATTTTAAATGTTAAAATTTACCTTATAACCTTTTGATGTCTTATTCTTTGGAAGCGGTAAACCCTTTAACCTAAACGTCCAAGACATTAGCTCTATATTCCCTCCTTTCCCTAATACACTAGCAAGCAGCATCTGCGGAAAAATCTAATTATAGACAAAAACTAAACCGCAAAACATTTGGTTAAATCAAAAGACAAGGATTTTATGGGGTCTAATTTGAGAATTTACACTAGAGTCTTATAAGGGGCAGGGATCTTTAAAGAAAATTTAATCTTAACGTTTTACGACTAAATAATAACTCCCATGGTTTCTGAATTAAGCGTATTCTAAATTGATAATACTATACAAAGGATTTTTTAATAGGGAGTAGTTTTTATGATTAAAAATAGAGAAATTTAGAAAAATTTTGCTTATAAAGTTTCAAGATTAATTGAGGTAGTTTATGAAAAAAGTATGTGGAGGAGTTTACGAAAATACTAAAAAGTATAGTGAGAGATTGAAATATTTTCAAAATATGCTAGTCATTAGAGAGAGTATATTTGAAGATCAAGTTAATCTTAAAATATGAATTTAAGCTTAAAATCAAAAAACAGGAGAAAATAAAAATATGATGTGGGGAGTTATTGTAACTTCTTTAATTGTTTTAGTTATTGTTTTTTTAATTTTTCTTTATTTGAAAATTGAGGAGTTAAAAAGGGATGAGTCGATAAGGCGGGTGCAGGATCAAATTGATGGATTAAGAATGGAATTAAATCAAGCTCTACAAAATACAACCGGTAACATCAGTTTAAGGCTTGATAGAACTCATGAAATTTTTTCTCAAGTTAGTGAAAAATTAGGTGGACTTACTGAGGCTACAAAAAGGGTTATTGAACTTGGTGAAGACATTAAAAAATTAGAGGATCTGTTAAAACCACCAAAAATTCGCGGTACCTTAGGAGAAGTTCTTCTTCAAAATCTTTTGGCTCAGGTGCTTCCGAAAGAGAGTTATGAAATTCAATACGCACTAGCGGGAGGTACAAGAGTCGATGCGGTAATTAAAATAGGGGATAAGATTGTACCGATTGATGCCAAATTTCCATTAGATAGCTTCAACAAGATGATGAGCGCTGAAAATGAGGAAAAATATAAAGAGTATAGAAGGGAATTTATAGAGAGTATAAAAAAAAGAATCAATGAAACTGCTAGGTATATCTTGCCAGATAAGGGAACATTTGATTTTGCTTTAATGTATATTCCAGCTGAAAGCGTTTACTATGAAGCGGTTGTGAAGGATCAAGAAATTTTTAATTATTTTATAAATAAAAAAGTTATACCTGTTTCACCAAATACTTTTTACGCTTACCTAATTACAATTCTTTATGGTCTAAGAAGTTTAAAAATTGAGGAAAAAGCAAGAGAGGTCATCAGCGTGCTACAGAGGATCGAAAAGGACATAGAGGAAATGAGGAAACTTTTTGACCGTGCACGAAATCAACTTAGAAATTCAAGTGAGAACCTTGATGAAGTAGATAAAAAAATTAACGAGATAATAAGAACTATCGCATCATTGAAGTAATCCGTCGGTCTTTTTATGCATTAATAAAACCACTTTCTTTAATCTCTGGCATATTGAAATTACCTTTATGTTTCAAGTCAAAAAAAGACTCTCAAAGGTGATTTGAAAATACCGTCAAACCTAAAAGTTTAAAAAATTTGAAATTTTTTAATAGAGAAACTAAAATAGTAAAACTTTAGGGAAATGAGAAAGAAAGAATTAAAGATCAAAATTGGTGGAATGCACTGCGCAAGTTGCGCAAAAAACATAGAAAACTCCCTCAAAAACCTAAGGGGAATCCTCAACGTAAACGTAAACCTACTCCAAGAAACAGCTACAGTTACACTCGAGGAAAGACTCATAAAAATAGAAGACATTAAAAAAAATATAGAAGAAATAGGCTATGAATTTTTAGGCACTATAACCGAAGAAGATAACGAACTTGTAAAAAGAAAAAAAACTATAGATGACCTCAAAAAAAGAATAGTTATCGGCTACATAACAGGTTTTGTACTACTTTTACTCATGTACGGAGAACACCTCGGAATTAGAGCAAAAAATCCCGATCTTCTAAAAATAATACAATTTTTAATAACAACTCCCACCCTAATATACGTGGCTGGCCCAATATTTAGTAAATCCATAAAAAGCCTGAAAAATAAAAACCTAAATATGGACGTAATGTACTCCATAGGTATAGGAGCATCATACATATCAAGCGTTCTTACCACCCTAAACTTAGTACTCGAAAACTATAACTTCTACGAAACATCCATATTCCTCGCCACTTTTTTAACTACGGGAAGACTCCTTGAAAACCTAGCTAAAAATAAAACTAACGAAGCGATCAAAAAACTTATTGAACTCAAGCCAAAAGAAGCAACACTTTTAGTAAATGATAGAGAAATTAAAGTCCCAATCAATGAAATTAAGAAAAATGATATAGTAATAACAAAACCTGGAGAAAAAATACCTGTTGACGGAATAGTAATAGAGGGAGAAAGCTACGTAGATGAATCAATGGTAACAGGTGAACCAATACCAAACCTAAAAAAAATAGGAGACGAAGTAATAGGTGGAACTATAAACCTTAATAGCTACCTAAAAATAAAGGCAACTAAAGTTGGAAAAGAATCATTCCTTTCTCAAATTATTAAACTGATCGAAGAGGCACAAAGTTCAAAACCCCCTATAGAAAAACTCGCTGACAGGATAGTTTCAGTTTTTATCCCTACCGTTCTTACTATCTCTATACTAACATTTTTATTTTGGAACTTTATATTTAGAGTTGAAAACATGTCTCCTTTGCTTTTTGCGTTCATCTCAATGATTTCTGTAATGGTTGTAGCCTGCCCCTGTGCCTTTGGACTTGCAACACCTACTGCAATAACAGTAGGCATGGGCAAAGCAGCTGAACTCGGCATTATAATAAAAAATGGCGAAATTTTAGAAATCTTAAGAAAAACAACAACTTTTATTTTTGACAAAACGGGAACACTCACAAAAGGTAAACCCGAAGTAATTGATATATTAACATTTAACATAGATGAAAACGAACTTTTATTTTATACGGCATCTGCCGAAAAAAACTCAGAACACCCTATAGCTAAAGCGATCCTAAATTTTGCCGAAAATAAAAAAATAAAACTGATTGATCCAGAAAAATTTGAAATTTACCCTGGTAAAGGCATAAGAGCAACAATATTAAATAAAGAAGTCATCGTAGGCAATAGAACATACATAAAAGAATCTAAGGTAGAAATAGACAAAAGAATAGAAAAAGAAATAGAGAAATTTGAGGAGGAGGCAAAAACATGTATCATTACTTGTATCAATAGAGAAATAAAGGGTATTATCACTGTGTCTGATTCAGTTAGGGAAAATTCAAAAGAAATCGTTGAGTACTTAAAAAAGAAAAAGAAAGATGTATACATGATTACAGGTGATACGAAAAAATCAGCACAGGCAATAGCAAAAAAGGTGGGAATTGAAAATGTTTTTTATGAGGTTTTACCGCAAGAAAAACAAGAAAAAGTTAAAGAATTAAAGAAAAAAGGTAAAATAGTTGCTTTTATAGGTGATGGAATAAACGACTCCCCTGCCCTTGCCCAAGCAGATATTAGCGTAACTGTTGGATCAGGAACAGATATAGCAATTGAAAACAGCGACATAATACTTTTAAGAAATGACCTTAAAGACATAGCCTTAGCTATAGAACTGTCAAATAAAACTTTTAATAAAATAAAAGAAAATCTCTTCTGGGCATTGATATATAACATCATTTTAATACCTTTAGCTGCTGGCTTTTCTTACATACTCTTTAAAACACCTTTCAGACCAGAATGGTCAGCTATGGCAATGATTCTAAGCTCTCTCTCTGTAATTACTAACTCACTTCTTTTAAAAAGATTTAAACCTAAAGTCTAAATCAAAGTATATCTCCTTTAATTTCTTGAAAACAAAATAACGGAACGCTATAATTTTTCAATAAGGACTAATGAAAACAAAAAATTATTGTTGCGAAAACTGTAACGATAATCTCAAAACCGCGATCCCCGGAAAAAAGGCTAAAACTATAAGGGCACCTCTTGTCATAATCATTTTACTCTTTGTAATATCAGGTATATATTTTTTTAACGATAAACAACATCTAAGTACTCTTATTCTACTTTTATCTTACCTAATCCTGGCTGAACCGATCATAAAAAACGCAATAAATAGTTTAATAAAAAAAGAGCCCTTTAATGAATATACCCTTATGACCATAGCTACTTTTGGTGCGATACTTATAGGTGAAATAACTGAAGCCACTTTAGTAGCCCTCTTTTATAGAATCGGTGAATTACTGCAAAATATCTCAATAAATAAATCTAAGGAAAGAATAAGAGCAATCCTTGAATTAAAACCTAACTTTGCAAATTTAAAAAAAGAAGGCACTATAGTGAGGGTAAAACCTGAAGATGTAAAAAAAGGAGATATAATAGTTGTAAAACCCGGAGAAAAAGTACCTCTCGATGGGATTATAATAAAGGGCGAATCAACAGTTGATACATCACCCTTAACAGGAGAATCTATACCAAGACTTTATAAAAAAGGAGATGAAATATTAGCAGGTGTTATAAACAAAGATGGACTACTCGAAATAAAAGTAACTAAAGAGTTTAAAGAATCAAGTATATCAAGAATACTTGAACTTATAGAGAAAGCAAGAGAAAGAAAGGCAAACCCCGAAAAATTTATTACCAAGTTTTCTAAATACTATACACCCTTTGTTACTCTTTCAGCAATAATTTTTGCATTTGGAGCACCTCTTGTTTCTAATTTGAACTTAAATGAATCTATCTATAGAGCTCTTGTAATTCTTGTTATATCTTGCCCCTGTGCACTTGTAATAAGTGTACCCCTTTCTTACTTTATAGCACTTGGAAGTTGCTCAAAAAACGGTATCTTAGTAAAGGGCTCAAATTACCTTGATACAATAGGCGATATAAAACTTTTTGTATTTGACAAAACCGGTACATTAACAAAGGGAGTATTTAAAGTTAAAGATGTTGTAAACTTAAACGGATTTAGTAAAGAAGAGATTATTAAACTTTCAGCTCTTGCCGAGCATAGCTCTAATCACCCTATCGCAAAAGCAATAATTGATTATTACGGAAAAAAGATAAAAGATGTTGAATATGAAGAGTTCCAGGAAAAATCTGGACTTGGAATAAAGGCAAAAATAAAGGGTAAAAATATACTTATTGGTAGTGATAGATTCTTACACGAAAATAATATAAAACATGAAATATGCCAGGGAGAGGGGACTACCGTCCATGTAGTTATTGATAATGTTCACGCTGGTTATTTTTCTATAACTGATGAGATAAGAAAGGAAGCTGAAGACTTAATAAACAGCTTGAAGAAACTTAAGATAAAAACTGGAATGTTAACTGGTGATAGAAAAGTTTTAGCAGAGACTATCTCAAAAAATTTAAAATTGGACTTTTTTAAGGCAGAACTTTTACCTCAAGAAAAGGCAAGAGAAATTGAGAATCTGAGAAAAAATTATAAGGTCTCATTTGTAGGGGATGGAATAAACGACGCCGCAGCTATAGCAGTTTCTGATGTGGGTATTGCTATGGGAGCTATGGGCCAAGACTTAGCTATAGAAAGCTCAGACATTGTCATTATGGATGATAACCTATCAAAAATTAAAAAACTAATAAATATATCAAAAGAAACTAAAAGAATCGTATTAACAAACATAATCCTTGCAATTTCAATAAAGGCAATATTTGTTTACCTGGGATTTATGGGATTAGCAAAGATGTGGGAGGCTATATTCGCCGATATGGGTGTCTCTATATTAACTACACTCAACTCAATGAGAATCATAAAATCTTAAATTAGATCAATGAGTAATCATCAACACCTCTAATTCCACAATTTGAAAAATTTTAACTAATTTAAATTTGAAATTAATAAAAATTTAAGTTATAATATACTTCGGTTCAATTCCAAAAAAATTAGAGCAAACATGAAAAAATTAATAACTTTAGTTTTTATATTTACATTAGGGTTAAAAGATCGTGAACATCCTGGAGTCATTGAGAAAATAAGGCCTGATGATGTTAGAAAAGCAATTACCGATTACATAAATAAAGACATTAAACTTAAGGGAGGATACTTTTTAATATGGGATAAAGAAATAAAACAAGTTTGGAGATTAAACTTTAAGGAACTCCATAAAGAAGTAAGGGTTTTAAGTGACGGAACTTACTTTATGTGTGCAGATTTTAAAGAAACAGATGGAGAAAAAAACTCTTGATTTAGACTTCTGGCTAAAGGAAGAAAAAAGAAGGCTTGAGGTAACGGACATTAAAATTCATAAAGTAAGTGGTAAAGAAAGATTTAAATACGAAGTGAAAAAATTAAAGAATTAAAATGAACAAGGTCTTTATAAGGGGTAAACCCCTAACTCTTGAAGGAGAGATACCTCAGATAAATCAGAGGGCTCCCTACTTTGTTGCCCTCGATGAGAACTTTTCTTCAAAGACTCTTGATGATTTTAAAGGAAAAATAAAGATAATCTCTTCTGTTCCCTCACTTGATACACCAGTTTGCTCTAACGAAACAAAAAAACTATCTGAACTTATAAAGAAATTTCCAGAAAAAGATTATGTTTTTATCACCATCAGCATGGATCTACCCTTTGCACAAAAGAGATGGTGTGGACTTAGTGAAGTAAATAACGTAATTACACTCTCAGATTTTAAAGAAAAAAGCTTTGGCCAAAACTATGGAGTCCTTATAAAAGAAAATGGCCTACTTGCAAGATGTGTCTTTATCATTGATAAAGATAACATAATAAAATACATACAACTTGTCAATGAAATAACTAATGAACCAGACTACGATGACATAGAAAAAAATTTAAGAGAAGTTAAATAAATTTAATTAATTATTATGATTTTGCTTTTTTTATTGATTAACCTTGATACATTAAAATTTGAACTTAAATATAAAGTTCATCTATGGGATATTCCAAAAGAGTCAGAACTGAAGCTCTGGATTCCCTTGCCCCTTGAAAATCAAGACCAAAAAATACTTAAGGGATAAATAAAAACTCCAGTAAAGTACAAGAGAACAAAAGAAAAAAATTTGGAAACAGAATATTATTTATCAAAAGCAAAAACAGGAGTGAAATAGATATAGAATTAAACTTTTTAGTTCTTAGATACGAATCAAAAGGAATAAAATGGGACGTTAAAGATTTATCAATTTTTCTTCAATCCGATAAACTTGTTCCAATTAACGATAGTGTAACTAAAATAGCTAAAAAAATTGTTAAAGATATTGAAACTGAAGATAACTTAACAAAGGCAAGAAAACTATACGACTTTATTATTGAATATATGACTTATAGTAAAGAAGGTGAAAAATGGGGAAGGGGTGATTTTTGGTATACCTGTGACTATAGAAAGGGAAACTGTACAGATTATCATTCTTTCTTTATAGGTCTTTCAAGAAGCTTAAAAATACCATCCTTCTTTGAAATTGGACTATCTATTCCAGAGGGGAAAGAAGGCAAAATATATGGATACCATTGTTGGGCCTATTTTTACAGTGAACCTCTTTGGATACCAGTAGATATATCAGAGGCAGATAAAAAAGCCAGCTTAAGAGATTATTACTTTGGAAAACTTGATCCAAGAAGGATAGCCTTTACAAGGGGCAGAGATATAATTTTTGAACCTCCACAAAAGGGAGAACCCTTAAACTATTTTATTTTCCCCTACGCTGAATTAGACGGAAAGGAATTTAAAAACATAAAATTTGAAATCAACTATAAAATACTTAATTAAAATCTAAAAAACTTTATAAAATTTTACATAGCTTAATCTTTCATCATGAGGATTTACCTTTTCAACTTCTTCCCAAAGCACTAAAGCATCTTCTGTTTTACCCTGATGGAAAAGCTTAATCGAGAAACTCATCAGCTCCTCATACAATTTGTTATCAATCTTTATTAAATCAAGAAGTCTTTCTTTCATTTTCTCTACCTCTTCAAGTGGAAAAATTTTTAAAGATTTACTAACTAATAAAAGTGCCTCAATGTATCTTTTATTTTTTTCCATAGATAAAGCCTCTTCATAAAAGGTCTTTGTCTTTTCCTTAAGCTTACCCTCTATTCTTGTTTTCATTACAATTAACTCCGAAGAGAAAACCCCTTCTGATTCAATTTCGGTAATTGCAGAGTATGCTTTCTCATAAAACTCACTTCTAAAATAAAAATCAAGAGCCCTCTCATTAGACTTAATTTTTCTTTCCCTCTTTTCCTCACATATCTTTATAGCTTTTAAAATCATCTCATTTTCAGGAAGTTTCCTAAGCTCACTAATTGCATCCCTATATCTTTTTTCCTTATAAAACTCAAAAGCTTTTATAAGTATATCCTTTTCCTCTTCCCTCACTCTAAATTTCTCTATAATCATCATCTCTAATTCACTTAACTTCTTACCCAAAATCTCAGGTCTATTTAATAACTCAAAGTTACTTTTAACTAAGGAGTAAGCATCAAGATAATTTTCCATTTCTAAATTCTTTTTTAAATCACTTAAAACTAAATCAATTTTTGAGTTTGTCAAAATTTCCTTTACTTTGCTAAAAAGCTCAAAGGAGTTTCTAAAATTCCTATCTACATAAACAACCTCCATAAACAACTTATAAGATTTAGCAAAATTTTTATTTTCATACTCTTTTAGTGCAACCTCATAAAGGGAATCCAGATTAAAAGGATATTCAGGCTTAATTTCCTTTACAACTGGCAAAGTTGGTTTTGGTTCCAGCGGAACCCTCTTTCTTTCAGGCAACTTAAACCTTAAAGGCTTAAAACTTACTCCCAAACTTAATCTCTGAACATTTCCAAAGTCTCCATAAGGTTCAGAGGTATAATCTAAACTAAAGGGTGTATACTTAATACCCAATCCAAACTTAAATCCAGCAAAACCTTGAGCTTCTCTATACCCGGTAATATAACCTGATCTTATAAAAAGTATATTTTTTAAAAGATACTCAAATCCTAAACGAAATTCAGTATCTTCCTTTAAAATCCTAAAAATTTCAATACCACATTTAAAATCCCTATAATGAAAACCTACACCAACCCTTAAAGATGTTGGAAGTTCATAACTTTCAGATTTTAATTTTAACTTTCCACCAATATTTGATAAAACACCACCTAACTCAAAAAAAGGAACCTCTGGCCTATAAGCAAACCCTAAATCAAAAGCAAAAGAACTTGAACTAAAAGTATCTATCCTTTCATAAACATTCTTAAGAGTAAAACCAACACTTAAATTCCTATAGAGAAAACTGGAAACAGAAAAATTTGTATTTAAAAAGGACAAACCAAAGGTTGTAAAGCTTTCTGAAGGACCAGCTCTTCTCTCTAACCTGTCCGCAAAAAAACCATAAAAGTTAAAACCTAAAAATACCTTTCCAAAAGGATTAGAAATACTAAAAGACTCCATCCTCATATCCAAAAGATAATTTGTATGAGAAACTACAAAACTACCCATTTCTTGAAAAGAAAGTAAAGATGGATTAAAGTATGTAGCGTTTGCATCTCTCACAAAAACAGAACCAATAGAACCAAAGGCAACCTCTCTTGCCCCAACACCTAATGTTAAAAACTTAGCACCCACTGATAAAAATAAAAAACTAACCATAAACGCCATAACCTTACCTCACTATTGCAAATTTTTTTATAACCATTTTTCTTTCATTTGTATCAATAGCCTCTGCTACTAATCTAAACATATACAGTCCCGGCGCTAAACCTCTTAAATCAATTACTAGTGAATTAGAAGTAAGTGTATGTGGTTCAATACCACCCTTAAATATTCCACTAGATTCAGCTACTTTTTTTCCTCTTATATCAAAGATCTCTACAGTCACTTTTGCATTTTGATTTATATAGAAATGAAAGTTACCATAGTCCTTGACAGGGTTCGGCCATACATAAACAGTATTCTCAGGTAAAAATTCACCCTTTGCCTTTATCATAACCGTATCTTCGAGCCTCTTAAGAGTGCCGTACTCTTTATAATAAGCAATCACCCTCGCTATGCCAACATCAGCACCAGAGGTAGATATCTTACCCTTATAATGATTTCTATCTAAACTGTAAAGTTCTATCCTTTCTTTTAAACTTCCCTTAAAAGTTATGAGACTGCAAATGGGCGGCTCTCTAAATGGTATATTTGAAGTTATCTCAACTAACAGGCTATCTCCAATAAAAATAACATCGGGATAGGGCTTAAAATTAACGACCATAGGGACTCCAAAAATAACTTTAGAGAGCTCACTTTGTCCCTTTTTTCTATCACCTGGATGATAAGTGTCAAAGTCATTATCATGGGCAAAGACACGATACACAACTTCACCTGAAGCTAAACCAGGGATCATTTCAACTGAAATAAAGGTATCACCGCGTATTCTTTGAAGCTGTATTTCGTAATAAGAATTATCAACTTCACCATCATAATCCCATAAAAGATAAACTCCCTGCCCTTTTGATCCGGTCTCATCATCATAAACTCCTGATAAATCGTTTATTACACCTTTTACATAAAAACTTGTTCCAGGATTTATATATCCTTGAGTAAAAGATTTAAAAGACGGAGGTATAGAATCATCGTCAGGAGATACAGTAAACTTTATAGTATCATACTCACCATAAATGTTATTTATATCTTTAGCATGAACATAAATGAAATGAGTTTCTCCGCTTTTAAAATTAAATGTGGAAAGATCTATCTTTTTAGTTAACTCCTCTATGCTTTCGTCAAAACTTCCATCTATAGGTAAAAGGGGAATTCCAGTGCCACTTGGTCCTATGTTATCAATAAACATCTCAGCGTAGGAGATTATTGAATTACCCCTTCCTGTATCTGAAACAATAACATTTATATCAAGATAGTTATAAGGTTCTGGAGATATTGGATTTATAGAAGAAATTGAAACAGGTCCCTGAGTATCTGGCCTTAACATTGTTATAAAAAAGAACTCACGTTGACCCTGTAATAAATTACCAGCTAAATCTTTAATATTTTGGGAAATCCTTACAAAAACAGTCTCCTGAGAAGAAAAATTTAGATGTGGGTCAAGAGTAACAGTATAAGTTAAGGAGTCATAAAATAGAGCAAAACTATGGCTTCCACTAGTTTTACCAATAACCTGAAAGTTAGTATCAATTACTGTTGATCTATTTAACTTTTCAGAAAATCTTATTAAAATGTTTGTATTAGGCGGAACATCCACAGAGCCATGCGGTGGACTAATAGAAATAATTGTAGGTGATGTTAAATCAAAAATTATTGAGTCTTCAGGTAAAAAAGTTATCTGCTCAAAGTTAGAGGCTGAATCTTTTGATATAGCTTCAAAATAATATTTTTTTCCATCTGAACCAACGAATATTGTTGATAATGAAATTGTATCACTAACTAATATATTCCAGTTACCTCCTTGAACCTTATAATAAACATCATAACCTTTTAAACCAGATCCTCCTTGATCCTGTGCTTCAGTCCAAGTAATAATGGCTGTATCATTAGTAGAGTAAAGAGGTATCTGCACCTTCGAACCCGAAGGAGAGGTTCTATCATGTCTCAACAGCACCGAATCAGTACTACGATAGTCGAGGTTATAAAGCCCGTTCATAAGCCAAAGATGAAGTTTTACTCCACCTTCTACCTTTGTATAAACTGTATCTGGAGGTATACCTCTTAATGAGCCTGTAGTATCAAAATTATGCTGAGGTCTTGAACCTAACTTATAGAAAGCCCTTATTATTCCGGTTGGATCATGTGGATTATCCCAGGTTAAAACAAAAACAGTATCTTTTGTCCAAGGTGAGGGATTTGAACCGTTTGCGAGTAGATTACTTGGAGGCAGTGGTATCAAAGTCCCTACAAAAACAGAGTCTTCTGCAACTCCACTTATAACCTCTCTGTTTCCAGCACTGTCTACAGATATTACTTCAAAGTAGTATACAGTGTCATAATAAAAAGCATTAAATAAAACAAAAGTGTCAACTAAACTATCAGCGTATAAAGTCCAATTGGAATGCTTATATTTATAATAAACCTCATAAAATTTTATACCAGATAAATTATCATGAGCTCTTGTCCAGGACAAGGTAAAAGTAGGCTGGTTAATATAAAACTGAGGGATAGAACACCTTGCGTTAAAAGGTTTTGTTGTGTCATATCTCAGAAATACAGAAGAATAATTTGTATACTGGACATTGTTAGTAGAATCTCCTAACCATAAATATAGACCGGTAACTCCTTCCAAACTAACTTTTACAGTGTCTGGACTTTTATGGAAAGTTCCGGTTGTATCAAAATTATGTTGGGGTGGAAAGCCCAATTTATAATATCTATCTTTTATCCCTGATCTATCAAAAGGTTCAACCCATGTAATAGAAAAAAAGTTGATATTTGTCCAGTAAGAGGGGTTAGATCCATTTGCAAGTAAATTTGTTGGAGCTTGCGGAGCTTTGACATCATAAAAAACAGAATCCTCTGGGAGACCTACTAAATTTTCAACGTTCCCCGCACTATCAACTGCTACAACTTCAAAATAATACAAAGTATCTGTCAAAGTAAAATTAAAATCAGTGAAAGTATCTTTTATATTAGATCTGTATAAGGACCAGTTGGATCCTTTAACTTTATAGTATAAACTGTAAGATTTTATTCCTGAGAGATTATCTAAGCCCTTAGTCCAATGGATAAGGAAAGTAGATTGATTAGTTGTTTTCACATCTATTTTTACTTTTGAATTAGTTGGACTTGTAGCATCAAATCTCAGATTAACAAATCCCCTCCTATTATAATCCACGTTGGACGCTGAATCTTCAAACCATAAGTATAGAGGCACTATACCCTGGTTTGAAATAGTTATTGTATCAGGGCTTTTATGAAAGGTTCCAGTTGTGTCGTAATTTGAAACAGGTGGAGAAAAGAGCTTATAAAGTCTTCTTTTTATATCAGATGTATCTTCAGGTTCTGACCATGAGATAACAAAATTTGGAGTATTTGTCCAAGGTGAAGGAGATGCGCCATTTGCCAAAAGATTTTGTGGAGGAGACGGGGCAGTTAAGTCAAAAATTAGAGTATCTTCTGCAACAAAAGTTCGCGTTTCTTCATTTCCGGCACTATCAATAGCAGTAACTTCAAAGAAATATTTATGTCCGTCAATCCCGTAAAGTACCTCTTCTGTATCTGGATGATTAGAGAGCCAAATAACCCACGGTCCGTTTCCATCCCTATAGTAAACGTTGTAACCTTTTATCCCTGATGGAGGGTTACCTCTATCTTCTCCCTTTGTCCAGGTAATGATAAAACTTGAAGTGTTAACAAATTTTTTAGATATTTTAACCTTAGAATTTACAGGTAAAGATTTGTCGTGTCTTAGATAGACTGAATCATAGTTTTTATAATTTAAATTTCCAGAATAATCCTGCAACCACAAATAAAGAGGTATAATCCCCTCATTTACTACCACAACAGTGTCTGGAGCATTTGGTCGTAGTGTGCCTGTTGTATCAAAATTAGATTGAGGGAAGTTATAAATTTTATACAAGGCCCTTCTAATACCAGTCTCATCGGTTGGATTAATCCAATGAAGGATAAAAACTCCCTCTTTACTCCAAGGTGAAGGTCTTCCGCCATTAGCTGTAAGATTTCTTGGGGCAGCTGGTGGAGTTGTATCCTTTAACTCTGCAACTTTAAGATCTCCATTTGTAGAATCAAAGTAGCTAATTATAGGGGTTCTGAAAATCGTTAAGGCAATTGAAG
This sequence comes from Candidatus Hydrothermales bacterium, assembly GCA_039630235.1. Lineage (NCBI taxonomy): Bacteria > Pseudomonadati > Caldifarciminota > Caldifarciminia > Caldifarciminales > Caldifarciminales bacterium. Next base: position 27,170 of record JBCNVI010000011.1, read on the forward strand.
GAGTTATTCCAACATTACCGGTTGTATCTAAATTAATAACATTCCAAGTATTAAAATTTGGATAATCTGAAGAAGAGGCTAACTTAAGATTTCCTTGATCTCCATTATAATAAGCTATCCATATTCTGTTATTAATTTTATCATATTCAATAGAAGTTCCTCTTCCAAGAATAGAATTATTCGCAGGTAAATCTATATACCTTAATACCCACGTAGTTCCAGATCTAAAACTTAAAACTAAACCTTCAGAACCTCCGCCACCGTATTTTCTATGAGAAATAAAGGGCGTATTATTTAAACCAAGAGCAAGCGAGGTATAACTTCCATACTGATTACTAATTACCGATTGAATATTCCAATTTCCATAGGTACCGTAAGCATATTTAAGAGAATTATTTGTCCGGTCATTATAACTGATATGAATTATCCCAGACAGATCACCAGAAATCGAGGTAAATCTTCCAACATCTGCTGAGTTATCTACTGTTTCAATAATCCAGTTTGTTGTAACTTTGTAAGCATATTTAAGCGCAGTATTAGTAGCATCAAAGTAACTTATATGGGGGATACCATTTTGATCAACAAAGATGGATGTGTATTGACCTACCGCAGTTCCTGCGCCATCTACAGTTTCTATAACCCAGTTTGTACCATTGAAGTGTGCATATTTTAAATTAGTATTTGTAACATCATAATAAGCTATATGAGGTAGATTGTTTGGACCGATAGCAATTGATGTCCATTTACCCACATTAGGGTTACCTGAGCCTATTCCATCAACAGTTTCAAATTTCCAAATATTTCCATCATATAAGGCGTACTTAAGATTTCCATTTGTAGAATCATAGTAGGAAATATGAATTCTATTTAGTTCATCCACGGCAATTGATGAATACTTACCAACTACTCCTTGAACATCAACGGGATAAACCTGCCATACAAAACTATGAAGTAAACCTACTAAAATGGCACTCATTAAAAATAAATAATTTTTTCTCATTCTATTTTCCTTTACTTCATTATAAATTAAACTGTAAAAATAGTCAATTGTTTGAAAATAAGTTAATAATTAGTCAATAATTTAACATTAAAGGTTCAATTCCGGAAAATTAATATATAAATATGACACTTGGACAAATACTTGAAGAAATAGTATTGAGAGTTGAGGGAGCAGTTTATGCCTCTTGTGTAGGAAATGATGGTATTGCTCTTTCACAACATATAAAAGAAGTTCAATTTGATCCTGCAGTTATTGATGCAGAAATTGCAAACATTATCGGGGTAACTCTGAGAGCTTCCGAAAGTATAGATGGTGGAAAATTAAACGAGATACTCTTTATGACTCAAAAATACACTGTTCTTGTTAGACCTGTAAATAGCGACGTATATTTTGTTCTTGTTCTCTCAGGGACGATACAAAACCTTGGATTAGCAAGAATCGAGGCAAAAAAAATTATTCCAAAAATTAAAGAAATTTTATCTTAAAAGTAATTTTTAAAGGTAAAGTGTACTTTAGCAATCTCTATTTTTTCTTTATAGGGTAAGGCAAAAGAAATTTTTACTTCAGTATTTAAGGTATATAACAAAAAACCTAATCCAAATGACCTTTTTATGATAATACGATCAGAAATTAATTTAATTGTCGAATAGTCGTAAAAAATAAAAGGGAAAAAATTTTGAAATTTGATATAATTCTCCAAAACAAAGGTTACAAAAGAATTTGCTACAAACTCCTCATCTTTAAAACCTCGCGGATACTTAGAACCTCCAAGGAAAAAGTACTCTGAAAAAATAGTATCCCTTAAATCTATAAGTCCCCTTAAAATTTCAAAAGAAACATAAAAATTTTTTATAAAATTTCTCATAATAAAAAAGTCAAAGGTAGCCTTATGAGACGTCTTTTTTCCCCTCAAAATCATACCTTTTATAGAAAAGTAAAAAAGATTTGAAGGATAAAAGCCTTTTTTTCCAATAAAAATTTCTGAACCACTTGAGTTAATAAATTTCGAAGACCTCAAAAACGGTATTTCTTCAAAATAACTGTATATAAAAGAAAAAACTCCTTTATCAAAATAGTAACCGATTTTAAAACCAATATTTTCCTTTATATAGAGCGATTCTCTCTGAAAGATGCTATAAAAGGGAGAAAAGGATATATCAAACTTACCAATAAAGGGCTCACTGTATTTAACTTCTAAATTCGTCCTACCCTGTGCAAACCTTTCCCAATTTAATAAAAATTGCCTTAAATCTCCAAAAATATTATTTATATTAAGTTCTATTTTACCAGTAAACTTTTTTATCTTATTATCATAAAGAGTAAAAAACTCGAAACTATTTGAGGGTTTTTCTATAACATCAAGATAAAGGTAATTAAAACTTCCACTTTTCCTTAACTCGAATCCCTTAATTTTAATAAAACCAAACCTTTCGATTTTTTCCTTACTTTTCTCGAAGTCCTCTATCTTAAAGGGTTTAGCTTTAAAGTTAAAAAATCTTTCAAAAATCTTCTTTTTTGTTTTAATATTTTTACTAATTAAAATATCATCAACAATAAAAAATTTAAGTTCATATACTTTTATAACTGCCTTTAAACCATTTTCTTTTTCTTCGAAGCCCAAGAATTTAATTCGTGCATTAGGATACCCCTCCTTTAAAAAAAATAAAGAAAGTTCTTGTGTAAGCCTATCAAGGTTAGTTTTAGAAGCCTCTTTATTTTTAAATTTTTCTAAGATTAAAACTATCTTTTTCTCAAGCTCTGGAGTTAATCCTTTTACCTCTATTTCTGTTATAGGTAAGGAAAATATTAAATAAATAAGAAGGGTTTCCAATTTTCATCAGGAATTTCTTCTTCTGAAAAGAGAATATGAAAGTAGTTTGGTTTTTTCGGTTTTCTAATAAGTTTCATTCCAGCCTCTTTTGGTGTTCTATTAGCTTTTTTCATGTTACACTCTTTACAACAAGTAACAAGATTTTCCCATGTATCTTTACCACCTCTTTCCCTTGGAATTACATGATCAATTGTCATATCCTTTGATCTTTTTCCACAGTACTGACAGGTATATTTGTCTCTTTTTATTATATTTTTCTTAGTAATTGGCACATTATTTGGTCTGTAATTTATATATCTTTTAATCCTTATTACTGATGGAGCATTCATTTCAAGATAGCAAGATCTTATTTTTTTCCCATTTCTTTCTACAACACTTTCAGCTTTGTTTAAAATTAATAGAATAATAGCTCTTTTGACAGAGCACAAAGATATTGGCTCATAATTTTGATTAAGGACAAGAACTTTTTCGCTTAAAATTTTTTCTTTTTTAGTCCGTGATGACAGGAAGGCGCTTTACCTCCACTTTGTAATTTATTGGCTTTATAATTCTACTTCCGAACCACTTAAAAGTGTCTGAAAAGAAAGTCTTAATTACTACATGTTCCCTTTCAAATTGGACAGAGACATCTTTAGGAGAGAAGTAGAACCCAAATTCATCTAGTTTCTTGATTACAGAGTCTCTTACTTCTTCTAAACTCCTCTGTGTTCTTGAAAATTTAGCTATTCGGTTCAATTCTTCTTTAAGGGATAGGTATTTCATATATGAAAGAAAAGGCTTATACCCAATATAGATAATTAAGCCAAGCAAACCAACTAAAACTATAATAGACCCAAGTATACCGCCTTTTTTCATTCTTCACCGATTCCAAGTTTTATTCTTTTTGCTCTTTCCCATCTTTTAGCTGAATAATCAATCATTTTTATTGAGTAATCTCTATATGGTGTATCTCCTAGGGAATAAATTTTTGAATACCACCCTTTTGCCTTCTCCCACATACTAAGGGCGTTATCCCAATTCTTTTCTTCTTCGCTAATTAAAGCAAGTCCCTTATAACATTCGGCTAAAACATAATAAATTGCAGATAGAATTTCCTCAGATTTTGGGTTTAATTCTAAAGCCTTTTTACTCTCATTTAAAGACTTGTTATACTCTTTTAAATCCAAGTATAAGAAGGCTCTTCTGACAAAGACACCTACACTTTTTGGATTCAATCTTTCAGCTTGTTCATAGTCAGAGAGAGCCTTTTTTGTTTCGTTTATTGAGGCGTAAGCTGATCCTCGCATAAGATAATAAATATACTCGTTAGGATTATTTTTTATTAGTTCATTTGCAATCTCTATAGCCTTTTTGGGGTCACCCATCTGAATGTACACTTTAAAGGCACTTTCCATAACTGTTTCATCATGAGACATTTTTTCAATTGCTCTATTTGCGTAAGGAATTGCTTCATCAAATCTTTTTTCTTCAACTAAAAAATTTAGATATCTCTTAAGAGCTTCAGGATTATCGGGACTTAAGGTGAGTGCCTTTTTATAGTAGTAATCAGAACTATCCTTATTTAATTTTTCAAAAAAGCGAGCAATCACGATTAAAACGTTTATATCAGTCTTATCAAGTTCATAACTTTTTTTATAAAAACTTATTGCTTTTTCGTAGTCTCTTAAAAAGAATCCATGAAGAAATCCTAAGCCTTGGTATCCCCTTTTATCGTTTGGAGCAAGTTTTACTAATTCACTAAAATTTTCTCTTGCTTTTTTTGTATCGTTAATAGAAATGTATGCATTTCCGAGAGCTACATAAACATCTAAAAGATTAGGATTAAGAGTTTTAGCCTCGTTAAGTAAAGAGATTGCTTCGTTATATCTCTGCTGATTTATATAAACACTTGCTCTTATGAATAGGTGTTTTGCCTTTTCTTTATCTTCTTCCTTAATAGTTTTATCTTCTCTTTTTTTATCTGCTATGGAACAAAAGATAATAGGTAACAATAAAATAAGTTTCATATAAGTTTTCATATTAAAAAGTGGAGCCGGTGGGATTCGAACCCACGACCTGCAGACTGCCAGCCTGCCGCTCTCCCAGCTGAGCTACGGCCCCAAAATTAAAAACACTTGACAAATAACCATCTTTTAACATATAATTTAAATATGTAATTTTTAAAAAGTTTAATCCTTACCAAAATTCTTACCAAAATTAAAGAAAATTTTTGTAAATTAAGCATTTTAAATTTTAAATTCTTACCAAATTTCTTACCAAAATTATTAAGGAAGGAGAGGAGGTCCCACTCCTTCCCTTCCCTTTTAAAAGGAGGTAAGTTATCTCTTGGAGGACTGAATTTGAATTGCATAATGATATTGTAAAGTATAAAGGATATGAATTTCAAATTTCTTGTGATAAAAAATATCTTATTACAAGAGGAGGACTAAGAAAATATAAAATACCTCAACCTTATCTTTTGGGAAGAAATAAAAAATGGAGAATTGATGTTCAATTTGGAATTGATAGAGAAACTGGAAAAAGAATAAGAAAATCTTTCTTTTTTGACTCTCAACAAGAAGCTTTTGAATATGGAATATATTGCGTTTTGAAAAGAGAAATTGACCCAAGAATTGAACTTGGAAAACAAGCTGAAAAAATTATGCAAGAAGCAAAAGAAATATTAAAATACCATAAAGAACCTAAAATTGAAAAGAAAATCCCTGTAAGAAAAAAGGATGGAGAAGTAAAATTAAAAAACATGGAAGAAAGTGGTCAATTGTAGTATGGGAAGAAGAAAAAACAAAAAGATATTCATTTAATACATATGAAGAAGCGGAAAGATTTCTTTGGGAAAGAGAAAAGGAAAAATTAAAAGAAAAAAAAGAAGAATTAACACTTGAAGAAGGACTTAAACTTTTTTCTGAATATTTTTATAATAGAAAACAAGATTTGAAAAAATTAAGACATTTTCTATACTTCTTTAATCCATTCTTTGCTAAATGGGGAAATATCACATGGAAAGAAATTGATGAAATTAAAATTGAGAATTACATAACTGAAAGACTAAAAGATATAAACCCTAAAACTTTAAAGAATATAACTGAAAAAAGCATTAAAAATGAACTTAAATATTTAAGAGCAGTATGGAATTTCCTTTTAAGAAATGGATATCTAACAGGAATTAATTATGCAGATAAAATATTAAAAGAAAGACAATTTGAAGAAAAGAAAAGAGAAAGAGCACTTTCTTATCAAGAAAATGTTAGATTTCTAAAGGGAATAATAGAAATAGACGAAGCTGAAAAGAAAGGAATCTTATTGATTGGATATTTTACAGGAGCAAGACTTGAAGAAATCTTAAAACTTAGAAAAGAACATATAAGAATTGTTCAAATTGATGATATAAAAGAAGGATTAATCCATTTTACTCCTGATATTACTAAAACTGGAAAAAGTAGAAAAATTGATATACCTTACCAATTGGCTCTGTTTTTACTTTCTATCTCAACTTCAAACCTGCTTTTCCCTTCATACCAAACTGAATATAAAAAAAGAAAGTTTTCTGAATGGTTCCATCATGAATTTTTAAAGAAATGTAATATTGAAAATTTTGTATTTCATGATTTGAGACATAATTGGGCTACAATCGCTGAAGATATGGGAACTTCTTTAAGGATTATAAAGGAATTAGGAGGATGGGAAAGCTTTGAAAGCGTTGATAGATATATCAACCCACTTAAAGAAAAGAAAAATAATCCGATGAAAAATTTTGTTAATAATATTATTCTTGAATTAAAAGAAAAAAAATTAAAAGAATTGGAGGAAAATAATGAAATGTGACCTTTGTCTAAAGGAAAAGTGGGGAGAAGATATTGAAATAATCACAAGGAAAACTTTCGAAATTGAATATATCGGATATATATGCAAAAGATGTAAACAAAATTTTTATGATTATCCTAATAGAATAATCAAAGATTATTCTGGGAAATATTGGTATATCTCAGATGAAAGAAAATTTGGAAATAAGGCAAAACTTACTTTCTCACGCTCTATTAAACAAACATTTATGGAATTTAATCCAGAAGGAAGAACTTTTATTTTAAAAACAGGAGAAAAAGTTGCTTACTATTGGATAATTGAAAAAGGAATTGCTAAATTTAGAAGTACACATGCTTTGGAAGGATTTAAAAAACCTATAGAGGTTTATAAAGCAAGAAGAAAATGAAAAAATTGAAGATTTTTTAGAAAAATTATTTTAAAAAAGATGAACTTTAAAGACAACTTGAATTATTTTAAAATATGAAAAAAGATATTCAAAGATATTCTGGATTTTTGGATATTTTTAATAGACCTATTCCTAAATATTTTACAAAAGAAGAAGTTAGAAAAATTATTGAAAATGCACCGGGAAGAAATCAAAAGAAAATTTTTAGAAATAAACTTATAATGGAAATGCTTTGGCAAACAGGAGCAAGAGTCTCTGAACTTTTAAAAATTAGACCTTGTGATATTGATTATTACGCTAAAACTATTAAAATAATTACTTTGAAAAGAAAAAAATTTACAGTTAGAATTGTCCCTGTAAAATCAGAACTTTTAGGAATGATTGCTCAATATATTGTAAATGCTAAAATACAAAATGAAGAACCTCTTTTTAAAATTAAAGCAAGACAAATTGAAAGAATCGTTAAAGAAGCTTGTAAAAAAGCTGGAATTGATAATAATAGAGCTCATCCCCATACTTTTAGACATTCTTTTGGAGTCTTCCATACTTTAAATAGAGTCCCACCAGCTGTTTTAAAGGAATGGATGGGACACGCTAAAATTGAAAATACTTTAATTTATCTTAAAATTTTATCAATTGATACAAGAAATTATGTTGAAAATTGCGAATATTAGTCTTTTAAAAAATTTATTTTTATGTTTTTTCTTATAATTTTACAGGATCTTTTAATGTCGCAAAAGAGACCAAAAGGCGACATTTTAACCCCAAAAAATACCCATTTTTAACCAATTTTTGTGCAATTTTATCCTGTTTTATGTCGCATTATGGTTATTTTGCGACATTTTGAAAAAGGACGCTTAAATTTCAATTCTGAGGCATCCTAAAAGATAGGAGGTATATTTTACTACCCCCCTCTATATTGACCCTGTCTTTAAACTCTTTCTGGTTGAAAATATTCCAACAAATTATTTCTTCTTTAATCTCTTGTTTTAACTTCTCTTTATCATACCCATTAAAATTTTTCTTTATCCTTTTTATTGTCGCCCTTGAAACACCAAAAGCATAAGATAAAACGTCATAGGGGACATTATAAACTTCATTTAAATAAAAAATGGCTTTCTTTGTTTGAAAGGATTTAATCTTCATTATAATCTTTCTAAAATTTCTTTAAGATAAGAAATTAAAAGCTTCACATTCTTTACATCTTTTTCAAATCCTTCTATGGTTAAATCATTTTCATAAAAATTTTGATGTAATCTTTCTGCACTTCCATGCAAAGTCCAAAGATTTAATTCTGGATATTTTTCATCTAATTTAAGAATAATTTCTCTTCTCGCTCTATGTCCTTTATGTTCCCATTTCGTTCTCTCACCTATCATTTTTATAAGTTCTGATATTGCCCCATAATATTTTTCACCTGCTTGTGGTAAATCACCTTTTTCATGAAGTTCTTCAGCCTCTTTTAAATATTTTTCAAAAAGTTCCATATATATATTATAAGGTTTTTTTCTTCAAAATCAGCTGGATTCTTTTCTATATCTTTAAATCCTATTATTGCTTTTATCCCTTTTCCCCAATCCAAAACTCTAAATCTATCAAATTCTTCTGCCGGGAGCTGAGGGAACCTATAATAATTTTTTGTCCTTTCATAAGTCCTATATTGATAATCATGGTCAATAAGCCATCTTCTTGCTTCTTTTAAACTCCATAGGGTTCTATCAAAAAGGATTGATTGAACCTGTGAGGGGTTTTCTTGTGCCCAAGCAAGCCCTAAACATTTTGCAAGTTTTAAAGCTTTTTCTGCAATTTTTTCATCTCCATATTGTCTTGCCCTTCTATATGCTGATAAAAGACCATAAGGAGAAAATTCTCCTTTTTTTGTTAAAATTGGATATTTTAAATTTTCAGGGTCTAAAAAGGCATATTTTCCATATTTTTTTAAAAATCTTTTTCTTCCTCTTTTTGTTTTAGGAAGTTGAACTCTTGACCAAAGTTCAAGATTTATCGGCAAAGTTTTTAAATATTTACAATATTCTTTTATTTCATTTTTAGGATTTTCAGTAGTTTCAACCATTTTATCGCCTCCTGTATCTGTTTTATTATCTCTATTTTCTTTATCAAATTTTCTATCAGGATTAAATTTGAGGAATTTATAAGAATAGAGTTCATAAACTCCTTCTCTAAGCTTTCTATATCCCCATCTTTCAGGTTCTCCTTCTTGTATAAGATATATATCCCATTCAGGATGGGATTTGTAAACTTTAATTTCGGACTCTGATATGTAAGAATTTCTAATCCTTGCCCTTTTTCCTTTTCTAATGATATAACCCCAAATAATTTTTTGTCTTTCTTCCATATTTCAAGCTTTCTTATTATCATGTAATTGATTCATAAACATTTTTAAGTTTTTGAGAATATAAAGGATCTGTTGCATATTTTTTTTCATATTTTATAAGTGCTTCAAAATATTTTTTGTAATTTTTTCTATTTTTCCAAGCCTCTGGATAAACATTTTGAATTAAATTGATATAATCTTCAATTGCTTCTTCAATAGAATTATATTTTTTGAATTCATCAATTTTCTTTTTTTCTTTTCCATCTTCATATTCAGTTGTCCATATAAAAATTGTATCTTTCCCCGCTTCTTTCCATTTAGAAGTTGCTTTTATTCCAAAAAAATTTAAATCTATTACTTTTTTTCCCCAACCTGTTTCATGCGCTGCATGAGTTAAAATTATCTTTGGGTCCATATCATATTTTGAAGCTATTTTAACAGCATAAGGCATAAACTTTTTGATAAACTCATCTTTTGAAGAAGCAAATTGAAAAGGTTTAATTATTTCTGGCTCTTTTAAAGATTTTTTTTCTGGTCCTATGATTAAAAATAAAATTAATATTAACATAAAAATTAATAACCATATCATCTTTTAAAGAGATTTATTATTATCTCAACAATTTTTATCATACCAGCAAAGGAGATAATACTGCTTAAAGCCTGCCGCTCTCCCAGCTGAGCTACGGCCCCACCTTATTTGATATTCTATAATACACTTGATATAAATTTCAAATCTCCACTCTGGAGGATAAAACGAAAAAACGAAGGTAAAAAATCAATAAGTAAAGGTAGAGATCTTGTATAGTGTAATGGATCTTGGTGTTCAGGATTTGGTTAAACAAATGTTTTTAGAGCTACTCTTTCTGAAAAATGAAAATTACATTATAATTTAAATATGGAAATAGCGCTTTCAATTATAGGTTTTGGGGTGACATTTTTAGCATTTGCTGTTACATATCTTCATGGAGAAATGGAAAAATTACAAGAGAAAATACTATAAGAATAGTTGAAGAAATGAAAAAGGGTTTTGAAAAAATGGAAAAAGGGTTTGAAAGAATGGATAAGGGATCTGAAAGAATGCACGAGGATTTAAAACTTATTGCTCTTTTAGTTTTAGCAGAAACAAAGGAAGAAAAAAGGAGCTTGTAAAAAAGATCTTAAAAGAAGAATAAAATTTTGTTGGTAAAAGATCTAATCTTCAATTTCAATACCTAATCTATAAAAGAATTCTTTTGTTGCTTCAAAATCTAAATCTATCATATTTTTGCTTCTTATTAAACCTCTATAATAACCTGCAACGTAAACTTCATTATAAAGATTTTCAAATAAATCTTTTAGTTTTGCATCTTTAAAAAGTAAATACCTATCTATGTAGCCCCCGTATCTCTCTTCACTTTCTGGTAGGCCTTCTTTTGTTATATTTCCAGTGCTTAAGAATGCATAATCAAGAGCTTTCAAAATTGAAATCCATAAGAGTCTAAAGGCTATCCGAACATATCTTAAATCTTCATAAAGATTTGTTTCCTTATCAAGAGGAGATTTTTTTAATGTTTCTCTCGCATTTTGATAATATCTTATGACCTCTTTTTTATTTCCTCGAGTTCTTCTAAATTGTTCATGTAAATATCATACTTCTTTTTAAAATTTTCTCGCAAATCTTTAAATCTAATGTTACCTTCATGTTCTTGCACAAGTCAAGTGGTCTAAATTTATCAAACTCCTGCGATAGAAGCTGTGGAAACCTGGGATATTTTTTATTCCTTACTAAAATTGTATATTTCAAATTTTCGGAATCTTTAGAGCTAAGTCTTTACCGTCCCTTTTAACTCAGAGACGCGGCGCTGCTCTAATATGTTCTGTGCTATCCTCAGTATAAATTTCAAATCTCTATCTAAGGGGTAAAAAGAAAAGGTAAAGGATTGATGAGCAAGATAACAAAAAATTCAGATTATGTAAGCTTCTTATTGGACTTAAAAATCCTAATTAGGGTGCTAAAAAAGAGTATAAGAAAAGGCCATACTCGTAATTATTAACCCTTTCTTTTCCGAACCTCTGTAAAAGACTTTCTTCTTTGCCCTTCCTTTGACAGAGAATTTTCTGGCAAATTATCTTTTCTCTTATTTCTCCCTTCAATTTCTCTCTATCGCATGTTCTAGTTTTTAAAAATTTAATCTTCGATCTTAGTCTGAATTTTTAAACCTGTTTTATGAGGATACATTATCCATAAACCTTCTCTTAGAGCATATTTTTTTAATTCATCAGGAATTACTTCTTCCACCTTTATTAATTCTAAATTTTCTATAAAACCTAAGGAATATAAGGCATTTCTGACTGATTCATACTCAAATTCCTCCGAAAATTCTTCTGAAAGATCAGAAAACTCTTTTGCTAGCTTAACTATATTTTTTATTATTTTCTCTAGTTCTTCTAATTTTTTTCTTATTTTCCTTAGTTCTTTAACTACATCTTTTAGACTAACTTCATCACGATTTTTTCTTTATTTCTCATAATTTATATTATACTCTTTTTTAGGATTCTTTCGTAAATCTTTTATCGCTTTAGATCCCTCCAAATTCTTCTGCTGAAAGTGGGGGAAACCTTGAGAGTTTTCAGACTCTGAGGCTTTTTCGGCAGATTCTATATCTTCATATTGCTTTGCACTGATCTTGCCTCTGCCAGGGTTTATTTTTCGATTTTGATACCTAATCTATAAATAAACTTTTCTGCCAACCTAAAATCTGAATCTATTTCTTCTTTTCCCTCTTTTAGCCCCATACTATAACCTGCAATATTAATACCCTTATAAAAAGTTTCAAATAGCTTTTTCAACAGTTGTGCATCCTCAGAAAATGGATTCCTATTTATATAGTCCATATATTCATCTTCATTTTTAGGTAGCTCCTCTTTTCCTATTTTCCCAGTACTCAAAAATGCATAGTCAAGTACCTTCAAAATTGCAACCCATAAGAGTCTATAAGCTACCCTAACATATCTTATATCTTCATAAGAATTTAACTCCTCATCAATAGGAGACTTATTAAGCATTTCTCTTGACTTCTGATAAAATCTAATTACCTCTTCCTTTATCTTCTCAAGTTCTTCTAGTTTCTTTTCTTTATTTTCCATAAAATTACTATAATCTTTTTCAAGATTCTCTTGCAATCTCCTTAATATTAATCTCCTAATCTTTGATTCTCTTTTTCCTACTTTTATACTTTCAGCATCATAGAGTAGCTATTCTATAAAACTCTAAGGCATTACTTTAATCTCAATTTCACATACCTCAACTGTCTCCTAAGCGTATATTTAGCTGAAAGACCGCCTCTTTAAGACTAAAAATTTTCCGAAAGAACAACAACAGCTAACTCCCGAAAATCAGTAGAAAAATTATCTAGAGAAAATTTTTCTAATAAATTCAAAGATTTAATCTTTCTTAGTGATATCTCCTATTCCAGAGGTTTTTTCATATCTCTAATCTTAACTCACCTAATGTTTTTTTACACTCTTTGGTCTTTTCATCAGTTTTCTAATAGTTTATTTGTTGAGCATGTTTTAAATTTCTCCAAACCAAGAAGGACAACGTTTACAACATAAAGCTAGTCAAAGGTAGGTATGAAAATGTGAAATATTACGGGAGGTTATATTGTTTGAACAGAGATATAAGGTTAAGTGGTTGTTTGGTAATGTGAAGTGTGTTTAGTAATTAAGGATAAGACGGGATTATATTAGCTTATGAGACTGTTCGTGATAGCAAGATTCATAATGTGGAACTTTGAAGGTGTTGCTGGAAATAAGGTCTTTTTTTGTGTATTTCTACATGCGTTGTAGAATTATTGTCATATACAGCCAAGATAATTCTAAAACAGCCTCAACATAATATCCATAACTAACAACTCAACATGTTAAAAGCTACATCAAACTCTTTCCAAAAAAAACACTCCCTTGAACGTTGGTTTATATCATAAGGCTCTGTATGGGACTCTAAGCTTTACCTCGTGGAAGGATGGGGTGTTTCAGCTGTTGAAGAAGGTAAAAGAGGTAGTTCAAGAGCATGTTTCGGTATCTGACCTGTCAGGGACTTCAGGAAAGCGACTATATAGCGGGTCTCTTCATCGGTCAGTTTTTTGTTGAGCTGTGTCTCTGCCATGATCTTTACAGCATCTTCAAGCTTCCATACGCTTCCATCGTGGAAATAGGGATAGGTTCTCTCTACGTTTCTCAAAGAAGAGGCTTTGAAAACAAACATATCTTCTTCTTCCTTCGTCACTCCGAACCTTCCAAGGTCTACAGGGATTGTAGGTTTTTCTATGGTTACATAAGGAGCTGTTGCCTTCCAATAGTCAACAAACTGACCAAACTTAAGAAAGGCATCTCCACCGATAGCTGGACCACTATGACAGGATACACAGTCCAACTCTATGAAAAGCTTTAGACCTTTCTTTTCTTCTGGGGTGAGTGCCTTAGTGTTTCCCTTGAGAAATTCATCAAACCTTGAGGGCGTCATAAGAGTTCTTTCAAAGGCTGCTATTGCTTTACCTATGTTTTCATACCTGAGCGGATCTTTTTCATTGGGGAATGCTTTTTTGAACATTTCCACATACTCCGGTATGGACTTTAGCCTTTCTATAACTTCCTTTTCCGAGGGCATTGCCATTTCTATAGGATTTAGTATGGGACCAAGTGCTTGCTCCTCCACATCTTTTGCCCTTCCATCCCAGAATTGAGCAATATGAAGAGCGGCGTTGTAAACTGTCGGGGCATTTCTTGGACCTACCGCCCAGCTATGACCTATTGAAGTCGGAAGGTTATCAACACCATATGAAGCAAGGTTATGGCAGGTATTACAGCTAATAAGACCACTTTTTGAGAGTCTCGGTTCATGGTAGAGCATCTTGCCAAGCTCAATCTTTTCCTTTGTCAGTGGGTTCTCAGGATTCTCGGCTACCTTTGGAAGCGGTTGAAAGAATTTTTTTGCTTCATTCAGAAGATGAGCATCTTCATCTTTGGACTTTTGTGTTTGAGTCTTTTCCTTGATCTGGTTATAAGCACCGGCACCTAATAAAAAAACACCTACCACAGTCACCAAAAGTTTCTTCATAACACCCTCTCCTTCTACATATATTATAATATAAAACATAGCACACCTGAGACATCAAGTGAGAAATTAAGTTATATTCTTTTTTATAAGAAAGATATAAGCAATAGATTAGCCACTTACTCATAGAATTAAAACTCTTTATCCCACTTATCCATACTCTCCAACAACTGCCTCATATCCTTCTTCTCACTCCTACTAACACCTTACTTTCTACCTCACCACCCTCTACATCATATCACTCATAAACACACTCCTTATTATCGTCTTAAAACTAAGTAAGAAAGCGTTTACAATATACACACATCAAAAACTCGTGTATTAATAGGTAAGAACAAGATAATGTTAGAAGTGGCAATTGGTAAAGCCTATTCGGGAAGAACTACAGCTTTTTTGAGCTATAAGAGCTAATATTAAAGCCTAACACTTTGTGTCTGATGGGTATCATGACGGCGTAAATTTTATAAAGTATTTGGAAAAGGGATCAATCAAGTGTGTAATACCGATAAGTGAAACAGAGGGGAGGAAAGTTAAAAATGGGTATAGGAGGCTAGTCAAGAGTAATAAGTTAGAGCAGTTTTTTGATAATGTGAAGTGCATGGGGGTAATAGGAATAAGACGAGATTGTATGAGCTTGTGTAGCCTTGATGATGTTGCTAAAGTATATTTTTTTTGTTTTTCTACGCACCTTGTGGAGTTATTGTCTTGTGTTTCCAAAATAATTCTAAAACAACCTTTTTGCCCTTTCTATATTTCAATTTTTTCTTGAACTCCTTTATCATTTATGAATGTTCCATTGGTAGTGTGAAACAGTTGGTAAAAGTTTCGTTTGTTGAGTCTAAATTTTCAAATATAATTTTTCCTCTCTTTCTATAACAACAGTTTCTTTTTCTCTAAGTTCTTTACGCTGACCTGAGTTCCATTATTTTTCTTAAAAGCTCTCTTTATCAGATTTAAAGGAGAAGATGAAAAGACTTGTTGAGATTGTCTATACTTTGATTAGTTTAATTATAATTACTAAATATAAAAACTATTTTAATCTTTTTAATTTTAGGAAGAGGGATAAAAATGAAGGTTAATTATCCAGAAACAAAGGAAGTTCTCTTAAAAGAACAGATTTTCGAATTTATAATAGAAGATAATTACAGGTGGCTTGAAAATTTTGAAGATAAAGAAGTAAAGGAATGGATAAAAAAACAAAATGAATTCGCGAGAAAAATTCTCGACTTTATCCCACAGAGAGATATAATCGAAAGGGAATACACAGAAATCTTGTTAAAAGAAAGAATAAGTGCCCCAGTTGTTTACAAAGATAAATATTTCTTTTATAAAATAAAAAAAGACCAAAACCACGCAATTTTATACCTTAGCAGGGGCGAATTCCTCCCTGAAAATGCCGAGATAGTCTTAAATCCGAATGAATGGAGCAAGGAGGGACTAGTAAGTTTAGACTTCTTTTATCCCTCTCCTGATGGAAGATATATTGCTTACGGAAAATCAGAGGCAGGTAGTGAGGCAAGCACTATGTACATAATTGATACAGAAAAAAAGATGATTCTCTCTGATAAACTGCCTAACACAAAATGGTCAACTGTTGCTTGGCTAAAAGATAACTCAGGGTTTTATTACACAAGAAACGAAGGAGGAGAAAAATTTTTACCCAGAGTTTACTTTCACAAACTTGGAAATAAATATGAAGACGATGAATACATATTTGGAAGAGAACTTTCGGATACAGAAATTCCATCAGTTTATTCTTCAAAAGGTGGTGAATATATATTCCTCGAGATTTCAAGGGGTTGGGATAAAAACGATCTTTATTTTAAAGAGGTAAAAAACAAGGAATTTAGAGAGATTGCAAAGGGCATAGACGCAATTTTTGAGGCAAAGGTTTATAAAGACTATATTTACATAAAAACAAACCATAACGCACCAAATTTTAAATTAATAAGAATTCCATTAGAAAATCCTGATTTAAAAAATAGCGAAGAGGTAATCCCAGAGGGAAAAGGAGTACTAAAAGACTTTACCTTTGCAGGAGGCAAAATAGTCTTTACAATAAAAGAAAATACATATTACAGGTTATTTATCGCTGACTTAAAAGGCAAAATAGAATACGAAATAAACACACCACGAAAGGGAACCATATGGATAAGAGAAAAGGATTACGATTTTCCCGAATTCTATTATGTATTTGAATCATTCTTCTATCCTCTATCAATTCATAAGTTCAACGTAAATAATTTAAAAGACACTCTGATATATCAACGAAAAGAAGATTTTGATGTAGATGATTATAAAGAAGAGTTAGTTTTTTACTCATCAAAGGATGGCACTAAAGTTCCCCTTTATATATTAAGCAGAAAGGAAATAAAACTGGACGGAAAAAATCCGACAATTCTTACAGGTTATGGAGGATTTGGTGTTGGAATTTCCCCTTATTTTATGGAGGAACTTATTCCTTTCTTAAAAAGAGGGGGAGTTTTTGCCATAGCTGGACTAAGGGGAGGAGATGAGTACGGCGAAAGATGGCATAAGGAAGGCATGAGAGAGAAAAAGCAAAACGTGTTTAATGATTTCATAAGTGCAGCTGAATATTTAATAGATAAAAAATATACAAATCCTGAAAAGCTCGCTATAATGGGAGCAAGCAATGGTGGATTACTTGTAGGTGCTGTAATGACACAAAGACCAGAATTATTTAAAGCAGTTTACTGTGGTGTCCCACTTCTTGATATGATAAGGTATCATAAATTTGGAGTTGCCCATATATGGACTACTGAATATGGGAACCCTGATAAAGAGGAAGATTTTAAATACCTTTATGCTTATTCACCATATCACAATATAAAAGAAGATAAAAAATATCCTTCGGTATTCTTCAAAACTTCAGAGTTTGATGGAAGGGTTCATCCAATGCATGCTATGAAGATGGCTGCAAAAATGCAAAAGATTTCTAAAGATAATTTAGTGATTCTTTATGTTGAAGAAAAGGCTGGACATGGAGCGGGGAAACCTTTAAAAAAGATAATAAAATCAATAACTGATGAGTTTATCTTTTTAATGTGGCAACTTGGAATGTTAAAAGATTAGCTAAAAAAACTTTCTAAACACTTATAGGGAATAACTCTTTAAGTTTCAACGAAGATTAGATTTATATTATAATCTACTTATACATAAATAGGATGAAATGTCCTAAGTGTTTATTTATTAATCCCGAGGGATTTAAATACTGTGGCAACTGCGGAGAGCCCCTACTTAAAACTATT
>JBCNVI010000012.1 GCA_039630235.1 Candidatus Hydrothermales bacterium
TTAGAAGAGGCAAAGGAAGAAAGTAAAATGTGGAAATTTTTTGACTACGTCTTAATAAACGAAAATTTAAATGAAACAGTAGACGTTATTAAAAAAATATACTTAGCCGAAAAATATAAAACTAAACTCACTATATTAAAAACTCAAGAAAAACTATGATTGAAAGGTATAAAGTAAAAGAAATAGAGGAAATTTGGAGTGAAGAAAACAAATTAAGACTATGGCTTGAAATTGAGATCCTAACGATAGAGGGATTCGAAAATTTAAACCTAGTACCAAAAGGAACAGCTGAGAAAATCAGGGAGAAAAATATTAAAATAACTCCTCAAGAAGTTAAAGAAAGAGAAAAAATAACAAATCATGATGTAGCTGCCTTCGTCGATGTACTTGAGGAAAAAGTAGGTAAGGAGTTATCAACTTATATTCACTATGGACTTACATCTTCAGATCTCTTAGATACCACCCTTTCTATCCAAATGAGAGAAACACTAAAAATAGTTTTAGAAAGAATAAAAAAATTAGAGGACGTAATCTTAGAGAAAATAGAGGAAAATAAAAGTGTTTTCATGGCAGGAAGAACTCACGGAATGTTTGCCGAACCTATCACACTTTCTCATAAATTTTTAAGTTACCTATCTGAAGCTAAAAGAAACGAGAAAAGACTAAAAGAGGCAATAGAAGAAGTATCCTTTGGTAAGCTCTCAGGATCAGTTGGAAATTACTTACATATTCCAACTGAGGTTGAGGAATTTGTATTAAAGAAATTGGGCCTTAAGTGCGAACCTATATCAACTCAAATAATTCCGAGAGACAGACATGTTATTTTTATTTTTACTTTAGTCTTAATAGGTCTCTTTCTCGAACGAATCGCAACAGAAATAAGACTATTATCAAGAACAGAAATAGGAGAGTTAAGTGAACCTTTTGAAAGAGGTCAAAAGGGATCCTCCAGTATGCCCCATAAGAAAAATCCTATTATTTCAGAGAGAATTTGCGGTCTTTCAAGATATCTAAGAGGAAGTCTCTTTCCAGTGCTTGAAAACACTATTTTGTGGCATGAAAGAGACATATCCCACTCTTCTGCAGAAAGGATAATTTTCCCCGATGTTTCTCACGTAACAGTTTATATGTTAGACAAGATGATCTCTATATTAAAAAATTTAATCATAAATAGGGAGAGAATAAGGGAAAATCTAACTAAGTATGAAAAAGAGCTCTTTTCGCAAAGTTTTCTTTATCACTTTATAAACAAAGGAATGGAAAGATCAAAAAGTTATGACCTGGTACAGAAAAGTTTATTTGAGGGGAAAATACCTGTCGAAGAAAATGATTTTGAGAAATTGAAAAATGAAGTTTATAGTAAACTGAGAGAAATAGAAAATAAATTGTATAAAAGACTTAAATGATAGATGAACTCTTAAAAGAAAATGTCTATTTGGTAATAACCTTTTTTTTAGGGATTTTAATAATACTTCTAATTATCATCTTTGATTTAAAAGGAAAAATTAGGGATAAAAATAAAACACTTTCTGAGCTTGAAAGGCGATTAAAAAGTTCAAGAGAAACTCATGAATTTATGGTGAAGGAATTAACAAATAGAATTGATGAACTTAATTTAATGTTTTCCAAAAGAAAAAGAATAATACAATCAGTAATAAATCTTGCAAGAGCTTTAAGCGAACTAAGAGAAGAAAAGGAAATTGTTTATCTTGTTTTAGAACAAACTAAAAATATATTAAACGTTGAAAATGTTTATTATTTTACACCAACAGAAGACGGGCTTAAGTATGTACTTTTTGAACATAAGACATCAACAGCTAAAGAACCACTTAAAAAGGGAGATCTTGTATATAATCTAGGAGAGGGACCTATAGGTTACGTAGCAAAAAAGAGGTATATTATGGATAAAGACACTATGTTTCAGGATGCTTTGGTAGACGGAATAGCAGAACATTTTCTTGCAGATCCATTTGGTATAGACTATGAAATTATCTCCCCACTTACTTACCATGCTACAAACTTCGGAGTAATAGCAGTATCAGGAGTTAAAGAAGAAAAAGTAGAAGGTATCTTTGTAAAAGAAACAAAGGAAGAAGCCTTAAGAACGGCAATGGAAGCTTTACAAATGATATCTGAGCTTACAGCACTTTCACTTAATTCTGCAATGCTCCTTGAAAAGATACAAACAATGGCCGACACTGACGGCTTAACAGGAATTTACAACAAAAGATACTTCATGGAAAGATTAGAAAAAGAATTAATTAAGGCAAAAAAAGAAGGCTATAAGGTTGGAATTTTTATGCTTGATATAGACTTTTTTAAAAAATATAACGATACAAATGGACACCCAATGGGAGATAAACTCCTAAAGGGAATCGCAACAATTTTAAAAAGAACTGCAGAATTAGTTAATGGTATACCTGCAAGGTACGGTGGTGAAGAATTTATCGTTATTTTACCAAAAAAAGATAAATTTGAATCTCTAACTTTCGGAGATCAAGTGAGAAAAATAATAGAAAAAACAAAATTCCCAAAAGAAGAAAAACAACCTGGTGGAAAAATAACAATCTCTGGAGGTGTAGCTGTTTTCCCTGATGACGCTGATAATGTAAAAGACCTGATTGAAAAGGCTGATAAGGCACTTTATAAGGCAAAAGAAAGCGGAAAAAACAGGGTCTTAGCTGCTGGATAACCTTTTTTTCTTTACCTTAGGTCTTTGTTTTGGCAGTTTCGCAAATGTTGTTATTTATAGAGTCCCAAAGGGTCTATCTATAATAAAACCCTTTTCTTTTTGTCCAACCTGCAAAAATAAAATAAGATTTTATGACAACATTCCATTAATAAGTTTTATTCTATTAAAGGGAAAATGTAGATTCTGCAAATCAAAGATTAACCTAAGATACCCCATAGTAGAATTTTTATCGGGACTTTTATTCCTTTTGGCTTACAAAAAGTTTGGTATCTCCCTTAAAATGCTTGAAGTGATTTTATATACCTATCCTTTAATGATAATGGCTTTCATTGACTACGAAACTGGTTATATCTATGATGTTATCCTTTTTCCTTCTCTTTACGCTGCATTTATAATCTCATTTGTTAACAACCATTTAGTGGAATCACTTCTTTACTCTTTTTTAGCTTTCATATTTGGTCTTTTTTTAAGATGGCTTGGTAAAACTCTATTTAAAAAAGAGGCACTAGGTGAAGGAGACCCCTATGTTTTTGCTTTAATGGCAGTTTACATAAGAGACTTTGACCTCCTATTCACACTTTTTTTATCCTTTTTCTCAGGATCTATCGTTGGATTATTTTTAGTCTTTAAAAAGAAAAGCAAATATTTACCTCTTTTACCCTATCTCTTCCTCGGAACTTTTATATACTATCTTTTGTACCCTAACCACTACTACTTAATTCATAAAATATTTTTCAATGAGTAGCAGATTTGATAAAATAGCAAAAATCTACGATATAGTAAATCTCATTTCATCCTTTGGTTTAGATCATTATTCAAGGTGGTTTTTATCAAAAAGGGTATCAGGAATAATCTGTGACTTAGGTGCCGGCAAAGGTGAACTTTCGATGTATTTAAGTAAAAGAAAAAAAGTAAAGAAAATTTTCGCAGTCGAAATCTCTAAAAAAATGCTTAAAAAAAGATTTTTGGATAAAAAAATCGTATATGTAAGAGCAGATGCAAATTTTATACCCTTTAAAGATAAAAGTTTTGATTATGTAGTTAGTAGCTTTGTTTGGAGAAATATAGAACAAAGGGAACTCTTCATAAAGGAATCAAGAAGAATTTTGAAAAAAGAAGGTAAAATCTATATTCTAGAAATGGCTAGACCGTCCGTTCCCTTTTCTTTTATTCTGATTCCCTACATTTATATTTTCACAACAATTCTATCAATTTTTTTTCCAGAATATTTATTTTTAAGATCAAGTATACTAAATCTAAAAGCAAAAGAATTGGTAAAAAATTATAAAGTTAAAAAGGTAATTAATGTCTTCGGCACAGTTTTCTATTTATTCATTTTTTAAGTTATAATTAATTTATATGGAAATTGAAAAACATGTAGAGGCAACCCTTTTAAGACCAGAAAAAACATGGAGAGAGTACGAGGAATTTGTTGAAAAATCTATTGAACTAAAGGTCTTTGGAATATGTGTCCCCCCATCCAGAGTCTCCCAAGTTAAAGAACTTATCAAAAATACAGAAATAAAACTCATATCTGTCTGTGATTTTCCCTTTGGTTATAGAGACACAGACTACAAAAAAAGAGAAACTGAAAAACTATTTGAACTGGGATGTGATGAGGTTGATATGGTAATGAATATCCAAAAATTCAAAGACGGTAACTACGAGGAAGTAAGAAAAGAAATAGAAGAAGTTGCAAAAATTTCAAATGGAAAAATCTTAAAAGTAATAATTGAATGTGGAGTTTTAACCACTGATGAAATTTCCATGGCTACAAGGCTAGTATGTGAGGGAGGAGCAAATTTTGTCAAAACTTCAACGGGATTCCTCTCAAGAGGTGTAAGACTCTCCGATATTAGGATTATAAAAAAATCTTTAAAAAATGGCGTAAAAATAAAAGCATCCGGAGGAATCAGATCACGCGGATTCGCAAGCATTCTAATAGAACTGGGAGTTGAAAGAATTGGAACCTCTGACCCATTAAGCGTTATAAAGGGCAATTAGAACATGAAAATTGTCATAACAAAAAAAGAATCAACAATAAGACTTTTTTCCGAACCTACTCTTTCCCCATTAACATCATTCTGGCTAGGTAAGAAAATAAAAGAATTTGAGAACAAAACTGGTTATTTAGTTTTTTACGTTATGGGCCCTGCCCCCCAATCTTTCAAGGGATTTTGGGGAACAAAAATAATTGATACCGAAGGAAAATCAGAAGAAGAATCTGCAGAAATAATCATAAACGCATTAGAAGAAATTGTTAAACAAGAAAAAAAACATGAATAAAGAAGAAATTAAAAAGAGAATTGAATTTTTAAGAAAGGAAATTAACTATCACAACTATAGATACTACGTTTTGAATGACCCTGTAATATCAGATGAAGAGTACGATAGATTATTTAGGGAGTTATTAGAATTAGAAGAAAAATTTCCAGAATTTATATCCCCTGATTCACCAACAAGGCGTGTCGGCGAAAAGCCACAAGAGGAATTTAAAACCTTTCACCATAGAGAATCAATGTTTTCTTTGCAGGATGCAAGAAACAAAGAAGAACTTCTTGAATTTGACGAAAGAATTAAAAGATTTCTACATCTACCACTAAACAAAGATATAGAATATATGGCTGAACCAAAAATAGATGGACTGTCTCTCGAAATTGTATATGAAAACGGAATATATAAAGCAGCTGGAACAAGGGGAGACGGAACCTTAGGTGAAGATGTTACGCTAAATGTAAAAACCATAAAAGAAGTCCCTCTCTACTTGATAGAAAATAACGAATTTATAATTCCCAAAAGAATAGATGTAAGAGGCGAAGTTTACATGCTCATTAAAGACTTTGAAAAACTAAACGAAGAAAATCTAAAAAGGGGAGAAAAAACTTTTGCAAACCCAAGAAATGCAGCCTCAGGTTCTCTAAGACAACTTGATCCTAAAATAACAGCTAAAAGAAACCTTAAATTTTTTGCATGGGGAGTAGGCTACCACGAAGGAATTGGCTATTCAACTCAAGAGGAAATTCTAAAATCTTTAAAAAGCTTCGGATTCCCGGTTAATCCACTAAGCAAAAAGTGCAGAAGCATAAAAGAAGTAATTGAATACTATGACGAAATACTGGAAAAAAGAGAAAGTTTACCCTATGAAATAGATGGAATTGTAGTGAAGGTAAACTCTCTTGCTCTCCAACAAGAACTGGGCTTTACAATAAGAGCCCCAAGATGGGCAATTGCAGGAAAATTTCCTGCAAAGGAAGTTACAGCCAAAATAAAAGAAGTAGTTTTTCAGGTAGGGAGAACCGGAATAATAACTCCCGTAGCAATCTTTGATCCTACACCGGTTGGAGGTGTTATAGTTCAAAGAGCTACTCTCCATAACTTTGATGAGATTGAGAGAATGGATGTGAGAATAGGAGACTACGTATTTTTAAGAAGAGCCGGAGATGTAATTCCTGAGGTAGTAAAAGTTATAAAAGAGAAAAGAACAGGAGAAGAAAGAAAAATATTACCACCTTCAAGCTGCCCCGTTTGTAATGGTAACGTTATTAAAGAGGGTGCCTATTATAAATGTGTATCCATTGATTGCCCCGAGAAATTAAAGGGATCCTTAAGACACTTCGTGAGTAAGAAAGCTATGGATATAGAGGGAATAGGTCCGAAACTAATTGACCAACTGGTTGACAAAAAGATGGTTAAAAGTGTAGCTGATATTTATTATCTTAAATACACTGATCTTATGAAACTTGAGAGAATGGCTGATAAATCTATTAGGAACCTACTCGAAGCAATAGAAAAAAGTAAAAAAACAACTCTTGAAAGGTTTATCTATGCCCTAGGTATACCTCTCATTGGAGAAAGAGGTGCTCAGATACTTGTAAGAAAATTTGGGTCACTTGAGAAACTTAAAAATGCAAAATTTATAGAATTAAGAAGTATACCTGAAATAGGTCCGGAAATGGCAGAATCTGTAGTTTCCTTTTTCAGAAACGAAAAAAACCTGGAAACAATTGATAGATTATTAAAGGCTGGAATAACTTTTGAAGAAAAAAAGTTAAAAAAGGGATTTTTCACTTCAAAAACAGTGGTTTTCACAGGAACTTTAAAAAGTTTTACAAGAGAAGAAGCAACAAAAATTGTTGAGGAACAGGGAGGGAGAGTTTCAAATACAGTTTCCAGAAATACAGACTATGTAGTTGTGGGAGAAAACCCTGGAACAAAATATAAAAAAGCAATAGAGTATAGAATAAAAATTCTTACAGAAGAGGAATTTCTTGAATGCCTAAAAAAAGAAAACTTTAATGAATGAACTTATAAAAAAGTTAATTCTCACTTTTAGTAAATTACAAAGAATAGGTGAAAAATCAGCTGAACGGATTGTTTTCCTTCTACCTGACAAATTTGGAGAAAAACTATATTACCTTGAAGATAAAATAAAATATGTTATTTATACTAACAGCCTCAATAATGAAGCTCTTTAGCAAAATATTTGAGGATAAAAAAAGAGAGAATGTACTGACGGTGGTACTAATCCCTCTGAAAGTTTTGACCTTTGAAGAAATAGGAGAGTATAAGGATTATAATAATATAAAAATAACAAAATTTGGGGCAGACATACTAAAAGGCTTAACTTTTGATTACCTTGACAACTATACCTTAACTGAGGTATTAAAAAATAGGGAGGTTATAGAGGTTAAATGAGTGAATATAAATATATAGAGGAAAGTTTTAAAAAAGTGGAGGCTATATTGAAAAAGTTAAAAGAAACTTCAAATTCAAACGCTGTTTTGCTTATTGATAAGGCTGGACAACTTATAACCTCAATAGGAGACATAGAAGGGCTTGATACTATTTCCTTTGCTACACTATCTGCTGCAGATTTTGGAGCAACAAGTCAACTTGCCGCATTAATCGGAGAAAAAAACTTTTCATCACTTTATCATCAAGGTGAGAAAAACTCTTTATATATATCACTTGTAGCAAATAGGGTTATCGTTGCAGTCCTATTTGACTCAAAAACAACACTTGGACTTGTAAGAGTTAGAACAAAACATGCGTCTCAGGAATTAGAGCAAATTCTCGATGAACTTTTTGAAAAATTAAAAATTACTCCGCCTAGGGACATTCTTGATAAAAGCTTTTTTAAAGAGGCTGAGGAAGAACTCGATAAACTTTTTGGACCTTAAAAATGGCCTTAATAAATTACGCCTCAAGGGAAATTAACGTTAAAATAGTATATTACGGCCCCGGCCTCTCAGGAAAAACTACTAACATAAAATACATATACGAGAAACTTTCACCCGATCTTAAAGGACAACTTGTTTCAGTTGCTACTGAGCAAGAAAGAACACTATTTTTTGATTTTTTACCAATAGATCTTGGTAACGTCAGAGGATTCAAAACAAGATTTCACCTTTATACAGTTCCTGGTCAAGTATTTTACAACGCCTCACGAAAACTGATTTTAAAAGGCGTTGACGGAATAGTTTTTGTTGCAGACTCTCAAATTGAAAGAATGGACGAAAATATTGAAAGTTTTGAAAATATGATTGAAAACCTTCAAACCTATGGACTAAAAATTGAGGACATTCCCTATGTAATACAGTATAACAAGAGAGATTTGCCAAACGCTGCATCTATAGAGGAATTACAGAGAAACTTAAATAAGGATGGTGTACCCTATTATGAAGCAGTTGCCACTATAGGAAAAGGAGTCTTTGAAACATTGAAAGAAATAGCAAAAATGGTTATAAGAAACCTTTCAAGCAGAACCTCTACTTGAATAGTAAAATTTCCTGTATCACAATAGGTAATGAAATTTTAAGAGGATTTAGGGTTGATTCAAACTTTTACCATCTTGCTAAAAAACTAGGAGAATTAGGAGAAGGGATCGAAATTCACGTTACAACTAAAGATTCAAAGGAATCTATTAAAAATGCACTTTCCTTTTGTACGAAAGAAACCGATATTATATTCACTATAGGGGGTTTAGGACCTACTATAGACGATGTTACAAGAGAATCTATTTCCGAATTTTTAGATATAGAGCTTGTTTTTAGAGAAGACATATTTTATGATCTAAAAAAAAGAGAACCGTTACTTTCTGAGAGTGAACATAGAAAATATGGTCTTTTTCCTAAAGGTGCTAAAATCTTTATAAACGAGGTGGGTCTTGCTCATTCATTTTTAGTTGAAAAAGAAGGAAAAAAAATTTTTTCACTACCAGGCCCAAAAAACGAATTTGAACATACACTCGAAAAAATACTTAAGGAATTTGAACCTAAAAAAGATTATAAAGTGATATATCTTGATTTACCCTTTAAAAAAGAAATTGAAATTCAAGATACCTTAAAAGAGAAAATAAACTTAAATCTTCTTTTTTTTCTGCCCTATACAGGTGGAGTAATCTTAGGTATAAAAGGAAAAATAGACGAGGTCTCCAAAGCAAAAAAGCTTATTTACAATGTTTTCGGAGATGATATTTCTTCGGAGGGACCCTTGCTACTTGAGGAGGTGGTGGGAAGGTTACTTAAGGAAAAGAAGAAAAAAATAAGCACTGCAGAAAGTTGTACAGGAGGACTCTTATCATCAAGAATAACAGATATTCCAGGTAGCTCAGAATACTTTATAGGTGGGGTTATCGCCTATTCAAACGAGATTAAAAAGAATATTCTTGGTGTAAAAGAGGAAGATCTTAAAAGCTACGGAGCAGTATCAGAACCTGTAGTAAGAAAAATGGCTGAAAGTATAAGAAAAATGTTCTGCACTGATTTTGGACTCTCGATTTCAGGCATAGCAGGTCCAACTGGTGGCTCAGAAGAAAAACCAGTTGGCACAGTATATCTTGCTATTTCTTATGACAAAGAAACATTGGTATTTAAAAAACTTTTTAAAGGTAAAAGAGAGGAGATAAAGTTTAAAAGCACCCACTTTATATTAAATGAGTTGCGAAAACTTCTTATTAAAGTTTAATATAAATAGAGTAGGGGATGAAGAGAGCAAAAAGAATCGGTGAAATGCTCCTTAAAGCAGGGGTTATAAAAGAGGAGCAATTAAAAGAAGCACTTGATTTACAGAAAAAAAATGGAAAAAGACTTGGATCGATTTTACTTGAATTAGGCTATGCAACAGAAGATGATATTTTAAAGGTCTTATCTAGACAGTTTGGAGATATACCTGTAGCAAAGAAAAAACACTTTGAAAACATTCCAGAAGAAGTCATAAAACTAATTCCAGCCCATGTTGCTGCAAGATATGACATTGTACCATTAGCAGTAAAAGGTAACAAATTGTTCTTAGCAATGGTTAATCCAGAGGATCACTTTGCAATAGAGGATGTAAGATTTTTGACTAAACTTGAAGTTGTGCCACTTATTGCCCTTGAGGACTTCATTAAAGAAGCAATTAAAAAATACTACAAAATTGAAGATATGATGGATCAAATTGCAAAAATTGAAAGTGAAGATATGGGTATAGAAGTAATAACAGAAGGTTCTCAAATTGAAAAAAAAGAAACAAGGGAAGTGATCGAAGAATCAAAAAACAAAGCAGAAATAAAAGGTGTAGAGGAAAGTATTGAAGACATCCTTGTATACGCTGATGATATAGAACTTGCACCTGAAAAGCTAGAAAATGAAGTAGAAGATATTACTTCTATAAAAGATGAAAAATCCCCTATCGTTAAACTTGTGAATTCAATTCTTCTTGATGCAATAAGAAGAAGAGCTTCAGATATTCACATTGAACCATATGAAAAGGAGCTAAGAGTAAGATACAGAATAGACGGAGTTCTCCAAGAAGTGCTTAAGAGAGATGTAAGGCTAATAAGACCGATTGTTGCTAGAATAAAAAGTATATCAAAGATGAAAATAGAAGAAAAAAGGAGACCCCAGGATGGTAGAATGAGACTCAATGTTGGTAATAAAAGAATAGATGTACGTGTTGCTGTTATTCCAACTATATATGGAGAAAAAGTAGCAATGAGAATACTTGATAGATCTGCAATTGAGCTCAGTTTAGATGCCTTAGGTTTTGAAGAGGAGTCTCTAAAGATGTTCAGAAAAATTTTAAAAAATCCAAACGGAATAATCCTTGTTACAGGACCAACAGGAAGTGGAAAAACAACAACTTTATACTCTGCTCTTCAAGAACTAAACTCAACTGAAGTTAATATTTCAACCATTGAAGATCCTGTTGAATTTACCCTCCATGGAATAAATCAGGTTCAAGTCAAAGAAAGTGTGGGTATGACCTTTGCTTCAGGACTAAAAGCTTTCCTAAGACAAGATCCAGATATCATAATGGTTGGTGAGATACGTGATTTTGAAACAGCAGAAATAGCTATTAGAGCCTCACTTACAGGTCACTTAGTTTTATCTACAGTTCACACTAATACCGCAGCAGCTACAGTGACACGCCTTATAAATATGCAAATAGAGCCATTTTTGATAGCCTCTACTCTTCTTATAGTAGTTTCTCAAAGACTTGTCAGAAAAATTTGTGAAAACTGTAAAGAAGAATATGTTCCAGATGAGTCCATATTACTTGAGCTTTCCCCTGATAATCCAGATAGATTTAAGAATGTAAAATTTTATAGGGGAAGGGGTTGTGAAAAATGCTTTAAGATAGGCTATAAGGGAAGGACAGGACTCTTTGAAGTGATGCCAATTACAAAAACTATAAGACAACTTATACTAAAAAAGGCTCCAACCTTTGAAATCGAAAAGGCTGCCCTAGAAGAGGGGATGATAAGTTTAAGAGAGGCAGGAATAAGAAAAATCATAAGAGGAATAACAACACCCGAGGAAGTTTTAAGAGAAACAAAAATAGAATAACTATGCCACTTAAAATTGGTGAACTTCTCATAAAATATGGCTTAATAACAAAAGAACAACTCGAAGAAGCTCTAAAAAAACAAAAAGAATGGGGAAAGAGATTGGGTTCAACCTTGGTTGAGCTCGGATACATTACAGAAAAACAACTTGTAGAGGTTTTGGCTAAACAGTTAGGGGTTCCAGCTATAGATCTATCAGATGCAAAAATACCAGAAGAGGTTCTAAAACTTCTTCCTGCTGAGATTTGTTATCACTATGAAGTATTGCCGCTTGCAAGAAAAGCAAATATTTTATTTTTGGCAATGGTAGATCCCTCTAATATTCAGGCATTAGAGAATGTTAAGTTTATTACTGGGCTTGATGTGGAACCAGTTATCGCCGCTGAGTCTTCTTTGAGAAGAACCTTGGAAAAATTTTATCCTGATTATAAAAAGGAAATCACCAAAATCGAGGAAACAAAAGAAAAGGAAGAAGAGGAGGTTATACCCCTTGATATTGAAGGAATAGATGTTGAAGAATATGAAGAATTAGTAGATGAAAAAGAAATTTTAAAGTTAGGCAAAGACACTCATATAACAAAATTAGTAAACAAAATAATAAAGGACGCAATTTTTAGGAAGGCTTCAGATATTCATATCGAGCCTTTTGAAAATGTTTTAAGAATAAGATTCAGAATAGACGGAGTATTACAAGTTTATGCAGACCTTCCCAAGAGACTCTCCGCGGGGATAGCCTCAAGGCTAAAACTTATGTGTAACCCTAACTTAGATATTTCAGAAAGGAGAAAACCGCAAGACGGTAGAATTCAGCTAAAACTAAAAGATGAAAATGATAGAGAAAAGGTTGTGGATTTCCGTGTTTCAGTGGTACCAACAATATCTGGTGAAAAAGTTGTAATGAGAATCCTGGATAAATCGGGACTCTCACTTGATCTTAGTGTTTTGGGATTCGAAGAAAATGACTTACAAAGATTTTTAAAGGCAATAAATTCTCCATACGGTATAATTCTTGTAACAGGTCCAACCGGAAGTGGAAAAACCACAACTTTATACTCTGCTCTCTCTGCTATCAATACACCGGACAAACAGATTATTACAATAGAAGATCCAGTTGAATACAATATAGAAGGAATAAATCAAGTTCAGGTAAACAGGGAAGTGGGTCTTGACTTTGCATCAGCTTTGAGAGCCTTTTTAAGGCAATCTCCAGATGTAATACTTGTAGGAGAAATAAGAGATTCAGAAACAGCAGAAATAGCAATAAGAGCAGCTCTAACTGGTCATCTCGTTTTCTCCACAATTCACACTAACGACGCACCAACAACAATAGATAGATTAATAGATCTTGGCATACAACCGTACCTAATTGCCTCCTCAGTTATACTAATTCAAGCACAGAGATTAGTGAGAAGAATCTGTAAAAATTGTAAACGTGAGGTAAGCTATGACCCTGAACTTATAGTTGAATTAGGAATACCAAAAGATGAAATTTCAACTATAAAATTTTTTAAAGGCGAAGGTTGTGAAGTTTGCAATTATACAGGATATAAGGGAAGAATAGGAATATATGAAGTTATGCCAATTTCCCCGAGGATAAGAGAAATGATTTTAAATAATGCTACATCAGATAAAATAAGAGAAGTAGCAAGAGAAGAAGGAATGCATACCTTAAGAGAGGACGGTATAATAAAAATTAAAAAAGGTATTACTACTGTTGAAGAGGTTTTAAGGGTAACAGCCGCCGGAGAAGAATAAAGAGTAGTTCAAACATGTTACGGTTCAACCCCCTTTAAATAAAATTTTAAAATGGACGAGACTATTTCTAAAAAAGTAGAGTTTAAAAAAACAGAATTAAAAACTGAAGTAGAAGATAAAAAAACAAAGGTTCAGATGATTTCACTTTTACAAGAAATGGTTCAAAGAGGTGCAACTGATCTTCATATTTCTGCAGGTTCTCCACCTATGTTTAGAATTGATGGAGTTCTTGTTCCATCCTCCTATCCTCCTGTAACTCCTGAGCAAGCTCAAGCACTAGCCTACTCAATCATGAGAGATGAGCAAAAGAAAAAGTTTGAGGAAGAGTGGGAATGTGATTTTTCTTTTGGAATTTCTGGACTTGCAAGGTTTAGAGCTAATGTTTACAAACAAAGGGGAACCGTATCACTTGCATTAAGAACGATTCCTTTTAAAATAAGAAGTTTTGAAGAGCTTGGTATACCCCCGGTAATTGCCGAGCTTGCATCCAGACCTAAGGGACTTCTACTTGTAACAGGTCCGACAGGTAGTGGAAAATCAACAACTTTAGCAGCAATAATAGATAAAATAAACTCTGAAAGAAGGTGTCATATCATCACAATTGAGGATCCAATAGAATATCTTTTTGCAAACAAAAAGGCACTTATTTCGCAAAGACAAGTAGAAAGTGATACTAAAAGCTTTAAAAATGCACTTAAATACGCTTTAAGACAAGATCCTGATGTAGTAATGATCGGTGAGATGAGAGATTACGAAACAATAGCAGCTACTTTAACTATAGCTGAAACAGGACACTTAACCCTTGCAACACTTCATACAAACTCAGCAGTTGAGTCAATTAACAGAATAATTGATGTTTTTCCTCCACATCAACAGCAACAGGTAAGAGCTCAGCTTGCCTTTGTCTTACTTGGAGTTATAACCCAGGCCCTTTTACCAAAAGTTGGAGGAGGAAGGGTACTAGCCTGTGAAGTTCTCATAGCAACTCCTGCTGTTAGGGCACTTATAAGAGATAACAAACTTCATCAAGTTTATGGAGTTATTCAGGCATCACAAAAGTATGGAATGCAGACAATGAATCAGTCAATATTTAAGCTATACGTGGAAAGAAAAATAACCCTTGAAACTGCCCTATCCTTTTCTCATAATCCTGAGGAACTCGAACAGATGATAAGGGAAAAATTACCATCAGGAAGGTAGAAAATTTTTGGAACAAGGATTAATTGAATCTGTAATTTATTCACATTCCCTTTTAAAACCGCTTAAATTTATAGAGGAAATTGAAAATTATGTGTCTGAAGTTTTATCTGAGGAATGTAAAAATCTAATTTCTGAATTTCGGAAAGAATTTAGATCTCAAGCTATAATTTTTGAACTTGAAAATTTTAAAGACTTTGAAATTTTAAAAAAAATATACCAAGAGTATAAAAAAAACTTAAAAGGACTATATAAAGAACTTATTGAGATACTTTTTTTTAAAATTTCGAGAAAAGTTTATAACAATAAAAAAAAATTTGAGACAAAATGGGATAATTTTTTGGAGGTAAACGCGAATTTTGAGCTTCTTGACCTAACAGCAATCAGCGAAATACTTAACAAAGAAGATCTCTCCTTAAACCTTTTTACTATTTTTGTCACTTTTTTAATCTTTGAACTTCATAGACTTGAACTTTTAGAAAAACTTAGTGAAACTGAAAAAGAAATTTACATAAAAATTACAAAATGGAACCCAAGAATATATAAGTTATTAGAAGAAAATAGACAAAAAGTACAAAGGTTAGAGAATTTTGAAGAAACAAAAAGAGAAATTCTTAAATTCTTTGATGAAAAAGTAAAAGAAATAAAAGAAGAAATCATAAAAGAAAAAACATCAGAAATAACTGACAAATTAAGTAGAGAGTTTACAAAGATAATAAGATTTGTCGGAGTAACTTTAAAAGAAAAAACCATTAATATTGAAAGAAAAATTACTATTAACCTTTTACCTGAAAATCATATATTTTACATTTTAAAATTATTCAAAACCTACGAAAAATTGAATCTTAATTTTAATGATGTTGAAAGGGACCTAAAACTTATATTTGCTGAAGGTTATAAATTTTTTAAGGGTGAAAATTCACCTTATTTTGAAAATTTTCTCGAAAGAAAAATCTTAGGAATAGACATTAAAATATTAGATTTTTATTCAAAAAACGTTCACTTTATAAAAGAAACCTTAAGTAAGCTTTTTGAACTAAAACTTTTAGAAAGAAAAATTTTAATAAAACCTTACGAAAGTGTTTATGAAGACGAAAAAAGAAATAACCATTTTATTTATTTTTCTTTAGTTCCAAGAGGGGGATACATAAAATTAAGAAACTTAAAAAGAATAAGGGTAAATCTTGAAGAACCACAGAAATTAAAGGACTTTATTGATAAAAACAAAAAAGTAATTTCAGTACTTGTCTACGATATAAGAGGATCAACCTTTATGTCGATTTCCCTTTTTAATGCGCAAAAGGAATTATCTATAAAGAAAAAGTTTCAAGAAATAATAAAAAATACAATTTTTTCTTATGGTGGATTTCCAGTAAAAGAAACAGGTGACGGTGGAATATGCTTTTTTTCAGAAAATTCAAGCAAAATTTATAAAGAAATCTTTGAAGAAACTGTTCTAAGTGGTTATAAAATGAGATTTCAAAAAGCAATTTCAGACCATTTGATCATAAAACCAGAAGAAAGGGCAGCAGAAAGGGCAGTACTATGTGCTATTGAGTTACTTGAAAAATCAGAAGAATTCATAAGAAAACATTACCCTGAATACAGGGGATTTTTTCCCGATATTTTAGGAAAAGACACTCCTTTAAAAAATCTTTTTAGACTTGGCATTGGTATATTTTCTGGCAAGTTAGAAAAAGATATCTTTCTTTCTTTTAACTCCTTTGGAGATTTCGACATTCAAGGACCTATTACTAATTTAGCTTATATACTCTCTACGGTCAAACTGTCCGACTCCTCTACCATTCTACTTGATATATCTACTCTGTCCAACCTCCTATTAAATTCAAATTATATTGAAATTGAAGAGGATTTAGAAGAAAGAAATTTAAGGAATTTACTTTTAAACAATAAAACTTTTAAAATAAAAAATAAAAATTTTGCAATTTCATACATCGGGTACTTAGATCTTGAGGAAACAAATAAAGATAACATGTTAAAATTTGAACCTCTAAAGAATATAGAAATTGTAGATGACTTTTTCCTTATTAATCAAAAGAGAGTGATACCTATTTATGGTGGAAAACGATAGAATTAAAATTCTAATTTCTAATTTTCCATATATTCTTAATTACTTATGGGACAGAAATAAAACAAAGTTAGTACTTAAGGAATTGATATCCTCAAACAAAACACCACTTTTTATCTATAAAAAAATCAAAAATAAATACGTATTAATTGAATCGCATAATATTGAAAAAAACTTATTACCTGAAGAAATAAATTATAAGGATATTCCCTTTAAAGAATTTTATTACTTTTCTTCTTTAGTTTTAGATGAATTAGAAAACGCAATTATCTTTCCCTTTTTTAGCTTCGACAAAGCGATAGGATTTGTTGGAACACTAAATAGACCCTTAAGTGAAGATGAAATTTTATATTTTTATGTAATTTCCCTTTTGATTGAATTAATAGAGTTACAGGTAAAAGTAGAGGAACTTGTTACAAAAGATGATTTGACTGAACTATCAAATTCAAAGTACTTTCTTGTTTCACTTAGAAAAACTTTAAGCGATAAAAATAATCATCCAGTAACAGTAATTATTATGGACCTTGATAATTTCAAGGATATAAATGATATTCATGGTCACTTTGTTGGCGGTAAAGTTTTACAAAAAGTAGGAGAATTCTTAAGGAACTTTTTTCTATTAACTGATTATTCTTACGCAGTAATTTCAAGGTACGGTGGAGATGAATTCGCCTTTTTATTTCCAAAAACCTCCTTAGAAGAGGGCGTGATAATTGCAAATACAATAAGAAAAGAATTAGAGGAACATATTATAAAAATAAGAGATAACCTTAATTTTAAAATAAAGGCAAGTTTTGGAGTATCAAGTTTTCCAAAATCAACAGATAAACCCGAAAAATTACTCGTTTTAGCTGATAAAGCTCTTTTTGAAGCAAAAAAGATGGGGAAAAATAACGTATACTCAATACCACCAGTTGAAAAAATTTAACTTTAAGAATTATATTATATTGGTTCAACCCCTTACTAAAAAGCATTGGGGCTAATGACTAAGCATGTATTAATACAAAGAATACATAAAGAAACGGGGATCCCGAGAAAAGATGTAAAAATAGTTGTAGAAAAATTTATCGAGATAATAAAAGACTCTATTGAATCAAAAGAAAAAGTCTCATTAAAAGGTTTTGGAATATTCAAAGTTAAATGGAGAAAAAATAGAACAGGAAGAAATTTTTCGACAAAAGAGAAAATATCAATTCCTGCACAGTGGAAAGTTGTCTTTGAACCATCACCAAAAATTAAAATAAAAAATTAAAGGTTCAAATCCTTTAAAATGTTTAATAAAAAATTATGCCCTGCGGAAGAAAAAGAAAACTAAAAAAGATAAAAAGACATAAACTAAAAAAAAGAAGAAAAAAGATGAGACATAAAAAGAAAAAGTGAAAAAATTTGTTGTCATTTCAGATACTCACATTCCTAAAAGAGCAAAAGAACTGCCTCCTAAGGTACTTAAAGAAATAGAAAGGTCAGATGGAATAATCCACGCAGGCGACTTTGTCTCCTACGATTTTTATCTTTTTTTAGAGAAAAATTTTCTTATTCACGCTGTCCACGGAAACATGGACGAACCCATGCTTTTTAGTTTTCTACCTGAAACAAAGATCTTCGAAATCGAGAATCTAAAAATAGGACTATTCCACGGAATTGGGGCTCCAGTTGGAATCGAAGAGCGAGTTCTAAAAAAGTTTAAAAATGAAAATCTAGATCTAATTATTTTTGGACACTCTCACAGAGTATTTAATAAAAAAATAGGAAACACCCACCTTTTTAACCCTGGATCTGCTTGTGATAAGTTTTTTTCAACAGTAAATACATTTGGCTTAATAAAAGTAAACGGAAAAAATTTCGAAATCGAGGTAATAAAAGTATAAAATATCCCGAAATATCCCGGTGTTTTTCTACGACTTTGCTGTAGTAGGGATACCTTTGTCTTTAACTTATAAAAGTGAAAAGAACATTAAAAAAGGGGCTCTCTACTATTTAAAAGTAAAAAACAAGAAACGGATAGGTATATGTATTGATGAAAAAGAGAGTGTATTTTTACCTGAGGAAAAAATTTTAGAAATAGGAGAAAATGACTATGTAGGTTTAGATTTTCCATCAGAAACTCTTGAACTTATAAGGTGGTTTAAAGAGTATTATAAAACTTCTTACGATAAGGCTTTACAATTTTTTATACCCGCCTCTTTAAGTTTAATCGAAAAAGAATATTATGTTTATTTGAAGGACCCAAAGTCTATTTCAAGTAAAGAAAGTACTATACTCAAATATATAAAAGAAAAAAAAAGAGTATCAAGAAAAAAAATTATAAAAGAGTTTTCAAAAAGTGCAATTAATTTTATTATAAGTCTTGAAAAAAAGGGAGCAATAAAAAGAGTTTTTTCATTAGAGAAAAAAAGAGAAAAAAACTTCGAGTTTAAACTAACTAAAATAGAAATCCCTAAAAAACCCACCGAAATACAAAAAAATATAATAGAGGAAATAATAAATGAGAAAAATAAAAATTTCTTTTTGATACATGGAGTAACAGGTAGTGGTAAGACTTATATCTACAGGGAGATTGTAAAAAAATTTCTCAGTGAGGGCAAAAAGGCTCTTGTACTTGTTCCAGAGATTTCCCTCTTTCCTCAAATAGCTCCATATTTTATTTTTGATAAGTACAAACTTTTCCTATACTCTTTTTTATTAAAAGCAGAGGAAAAATGGAACGTTCTTTTAAATACTCTCAGTGAAGAACCATGTGTTGTCCTTGGAGCAAGATCATCTGTCTTTTTACCTTTCAAGAACTTGGGTGTAGTGATTGTAGATGAAGAACAAGAGGAAAGCTATAAAGAAAAAGAAAGGGAACCCTTTTATCATATAAGAGATGTACTTTTAAAAAGAGCTGAAATAGAAAAAGTTCCTCTTGTCTTTGGAACTGCCACACCATCACTTGAAACTTACTATAATTCAAAAAAAGAAGGAAAATACTTTTTTATTCCGAATAGAATCCTTGGATACAAAAATCCTGAAGTTGAATTAGTTTCTTTAAGAGAAGAACCAGTTAGGTTTTATTTAAGTGGAAAATTACTGGAAAACATAGAGGATGTTTTAAAAAGAAATAAAAAAGTAATTCTTTTTCTAAATAAAAGGGGATTTGCGCACTTTATCCAATGCAAAAACTGTGGATATGTTCCAATGTGTATAAACTGTTCGATATCTTTGACACTTTATAAAAATAAAAATTTGCTTTTATGTCATTACTGTGGTTGGAAAGAGGAAGTCCCTTTAAAATGCCCATCCTGTAAATCCACTAATTTTAAAACTTCTTCTTATGGAACTGAAAAAGTTGAGCTTGAACTTAAAAAACTTTTTCCCGATAGAAAAATAAAAAGAATGGATAGAGAGTCTATATCTGGAAGAAAAAAAGTTTTTGAAGTTTTTGAAAGTTTTATTAAAGGTGAAATTGATATATTAATAGGAACTAAAATGATAATAAAGGGTTTAGATAATCCTCAAGTTGGTCTTGCATCAGTTCTTTATGCTGATCAAGAGATAAATTTTCCTGATTTTAGATCAAAAGAGAAAACCTTTCACAAGTTAACTCAACTTATAGGAAGAGTAAGAAAAGAGGGTAAAACCATTATCCAAACCTATTTTCCAGAAGATAAAATTTATGAAAAAATTTTAAATTTTGATATAAAAGGCTTTTACGAGGAAGAACTTAAAGAAAGAGAAAAACTTAATTATCCACCTTTTTCAAAGTTAGTTATTATCGAATCAAACACTAAAATAAACGAAGATGGTGAAGAGATTTTAAATTTTATAAAGAAAAGATTAAAAGAAAGTAACCTAAAAATTGAAGTTTTAGGGCCTGTTCCACCCCCAATAGTTAAATTAAAGGGTTTATACAGAAATAGATTACTAATTAAGGTGAAAGAGGAAAAGGATTTAAAAAGAATCCTAAATCAAATCCCAGAAAATTTAAAAATAAAAATTGATTTAAACCCCTACGACTTCCTTTAAACTTTAAATGTATCGTCTATTTATATCCTCTAAAAATTTTGACAAAATTATTTTTTAATATTATACTTCTAAAAGGGGGGCTTTTATGAAAAAAACAATAAAAATTTTATTATTCTTACAAATATCAGGATTATATAATTTAAAAAGTTATGAATCTGAAACTATAAGGAAATGGATAAACAAATATATAGGCTTTGAAAAAAATAGGACAAATCCAAGATTTTGAAGGGAAACCCATTCAAGATGTCCTTCTAAAAACAAAACTCAAAGGATACGGAATATTCATAACAAAAAAGGGAGTAAGCTATGTAATCTATAAACCATCAAACACTAACATACAATATGCAAGGATTGATATTGAACTTATTGGTTCAAGCATAAAAAAAGAAAATATAGAGTACCACAATCCCTTACCTGGATACTCAAATTACTACTTACCCTCTAATCCAGATGGAATTATCGGAGTTATAACTTATGAAAAAATAAAGATAAAAGATATTTACCCTGGA
>JBCNVI010000013.1 GCA_039630235.1 Candidatus Hydrothermales bacterium
AATCCTAAAGTATCAATTTTCTTCGGAGGAGGTTTCAAAGTCAATATGCAAAGTTACAAATGGAGGATAGTGACAGAAGGTGGTGATGTAGTCGATACCGCGTCTAGGTCTGAAACAGATCCTGGTTTAATATTAGGTGGTGGCTTTATATTTAATAACGTAGTTGAATTCTCACTCTCCTTTAAACATATTTTTACGGAGGGAAATGGTGCTCAATATATAGGCTTTGGTCTTAAATATCACCTAAGTTTATAAACGTAGAAAATCCTGAATGGGGGAGGATTTATTGCCTCCCCCTACAAACTTATTAAGTATCTTTTTATAACATCTTTTGTTAAATAAACAGAAGCCCTCTCCGTGAAGAGAACAGGGTGAACAGAAAGTCTTATTGTATAAAACTCTTAATTCTTCTCCAAACGGTCTAAAACCATAGATCGGGGTAGTTGGTCCAAAAATTACTACGCCCTTTTTTTTGTATGCACTCGCAATATGCGAAACCATACTATCAACAGTTATTACATAATCCGAATTCTTCACAATATAAAAAAGCTCCCTCAAACTTGTCCTTCCCCTCAAATCAACTATATTTTCATTAACAAGGGGTAAACTTATACCTTTACTTTTTAAATCTCCCACCACTACACACATATTTTTTTTACTCTCACTCTCCAATATTTTTTTCAAAACATAATTAGAAAGATTCTTCTTTTCTTTTGAAGTAAAGGGAGCTATTAAAATATATTTCCCTGGCAAACCCTCAAATTTAACTTCACCTTTTAAAACCGGCCTTAAATAAAAATTCTCCCTAAAAACCTTTTCAAAAGGCTCTGCAAAAATTTTTATCATACTTTTTTCCTTAATCGGATACCTCAAATAAAGATAAATCCTCCTTAAAATACTTCTTTTGTTTATAGATAGCTTTTCTTTCGCCTTTATCCTTTTCATCAGAATAAAACTTTTTAAATTCTTTTGCAAATCAAAAGCATAATTAAACTCCTCCCTAAAAATTCCTTCATGATCTTCAAGCTCATAAATTTTTAAATTTTCAAAACCAGAAAATATATCTCTAAATTTTCTCTTTAAAAGTATTGAGACATCTACGCCACTCTCAAGTAGTTTATTTACTATACCTGTGAGTAAAATTAAATCTCCTCCAGAGGAAAATCTTAATATAATTACTTTCAAAGTAAACTAAACTCTTTTGGAGCTTCAAATCCAAATTTCTCATAAAATTCATAGGTTTCTCTTAAACCTTCCTCAAAACTCTTTAATTTTATCTCACCTACAATTTCCCTAAGCCTCGTATTATCACCCCTTAACTCCGTAATCTCACTTTTTACCGGCCTCTTTCTCTGTTCTTTTTCCTTAATTTTTTTAGTTTTCCCCGAAATTCTAAAAAGTATGTCTAAAATCTCTTTTATAGAATAGGACTCTCCCGAGCAGATGTTTATCTCCTCTCCGTTAAAATATCTCTTTTCAATAAAGATTTCAATTATTTTACAAAGATCTTTAACATAAATAAAGTCACGTTTTGTATACAGATTTCCTACCTCAACTTCCTCTGAGTTTAAAATTTCATAGATTAACCAAGGTATTATTGACCTTATAGACTGTCTTGGACCATAGGTGTTAAAGGGTCTTACGATCAAAAAAGGAATATCTTCATAAATACATACAGATCTTACAAGCTCATCAGAGGCTATCTTAGAAGCAGCATAGGGAGAAAGAGCCTTTTTACAATCTTTCTCCCTTATAGGTAAACTCTCAGGATTTCCATATACCTCTGAAGTAGAAAAATGTATTAAAGGAATTTTAGATTTTTTTAGGGCGTGTAGTATGTTAAAGGTAACTAATATGTTATTAAAAAAAACTTCCTCAATATTTTCAAAGGATCTATTTACAGATATAGAGGCGGCAAGATGAATTACTAAGTTTGAGTTTTTAAAAGCCTTTTCAATTTCCTCTCTTGCTCTCAAATCACCAAAAACTATTTCAACATTTTTTAAATTCTCTTTTTCAATATATTTTAAATTTCCAATGTTTCCCTGAGAATTATATCTCACAAAGGCTATAATTTTGAATTTTTTACTTAAATGTTCTACAAGATGACTTCCTATAAAACCTCCTGCCCCTGTTATCAATATCCTCATCTTCTTTTCTCTAACTTGTCTAATCTATCATGAATCCCTGCTATCGCCTCCCCAAGAAAGCCAACTAAGAAAAATAAAAGACTTAAAATAGAAAAAAGAGCTATTAAAAAAACAATTGAAATTAACCTTACTTTTTTGTGAATAAAAAACTTTATATAAAGCCCTATCAAACTGCCAATTAAGCCAATTAAAAATGAAATAATTGAGAGAGTCCCAAATAAAAGCATGGGTTTTCTCATAAAGGATATCTGTATCTTAACAGCGACAAGGTCTAGAAAACCAATAAGTACTCTCTTAAAACCTCTATACTTACTCACTCCAAACCTTCTTGGTCTTAATTCAACATTTATTTCTGTTACAGAAAATCCATACTCCCATCCCCAAACTACTATATACCTATGCCAATCTTTCCTTAACGGAACCTCTAAAAGAACTTCCTTTCTTATCGCTTTAATAGAATTCATATCAGAAGCAGGAACCTTAAAAAGAAGCCTTGTTAAAGTATTGTAAAAAAAAGAAACAACCCTTTTATTATACTTACCAGTCTTTTTACCAC
Organism: Candidatus Hydrothermales bacterium; assembly: GCA_039630235.1. NCBI lineage: Bacteria > Pseudomonadati > Caldifarciminota > Caldifarciminia > Caldifarciminales > Caldifarciminales bacterium. The sequence goes on from JBCNVI010000013.1 coordinate 2,707, forward strand.
AAACTATATCAAAACCCTCCTCAATTTTTTCTACTAACCTCTTTGCATCATTTAAGGTAAATTGAAGATCAGCATCAAAAATAACAATTATATCACCTTCTGCTACTTTTAACCCCCTTTGTAGAGCATAAGTTTTTCCCATATTTCTTTTGTAGGAGACAAGTTTAAGATAATTCCTCTCCTTAAGATACTTATTAATTTCCTCTAAAGTAGAATCAGTAGAACCATCATCTATATATATAAACTCCCAGTCCTTTATATCAAACTTTTCTATAAACTCATCTATTTCTTTTACTAAATGCTCAATATTTTCTGCCTCGTTATATCCAGGTATTAATACACTTACCTTTTTTATGGGAAAATTCCTCTCCTTTCGATTGCATCGATTATTCTTGAAATACCTATGACAAGTGCCGCAGTTCTAAAATCAGTTTTTAATTCTTCTGCCTTATTTATTACATGATTCAATGCTGATCTTAAAATATCCTCTAACTTCTCAAATATTTCTTTCTCTTTCCAGAAGTAATACTGTAGATCCTGGACCCACTCAAAATATGAAACAATAACTCCTCCTGAGTTTGCTAAAATATCGGGAAGTATATAAACTCCCTTTTCAAGTAAGATGTTTTCAGCCTCTGGAGTTACAGGACCATTTGCTCCCTCCACTATTAAAAATGCCTTAATAGAAGGAGCATTCTCTTCAGTAATCTGCCTTTCTATAGCCGCCGGAATAAGTATATCAGCATCTAGCCCAAAAAGTTCCCTGTTTTCTATAAAATCACCTTCTCCCTTTATTTCCTTCAAGAACTTCTTTTCCTCTATTAACTTTAATATTCTTTTGATATCTAATCCCTTTTCATTATAGATGCCACCAGAGATATCTGTAACTGCACAGACTTTTGCTCCTGCTTCATAAAAAGATAGTGCCGCAATTGAACCCACATTTCCAAAGCCCTGAATTGCAATCCTCTGTTTTTCTAAATCTTTATTTTTTAATTTCAAAAACTCTTTCGTAACAAAGAATACTCCCTTGCCAGTTGCCTCTCTTCTTCCAACTGAGCCACCAAGAGAAACTGATTTCCCTGTTACTATACTTGGAGTTGTAAATCCTTGGAACATTGAATAAGTATCCATAATTACATCCATTATCATATCATTCGTATTTACATCAGGAGCAGGTACATCCTTATATGGACCTATTAGTGGCAATATACCAGATGTATATCTTCTTGTTAATCTTACAAGTTCTCCCTGGGAAAGCAAAGCGGGATCAACCTTTACTCCTCCCTTTCCGCCACCAAAGGGTAAATTCACTAGCGCATTTTTAAAACTCATCCAAGCTGCAAGTGCAGCAACCTCATCAAGGGTTACATCTGGATGGTATCTTATGCCTCCCTTTGCTGGGCCCCTTGCTGTTGAATGCTGTACCCTATATCCTGCAAAACATTTTATACTTTCATCATCCATTACAACAGGTATTGAAACCCTTAGAACTCTCTCAGGTTCAAGTACTGTTTCAAAATATTTCTCATTCAATTTGCCGACCTCAAAGGCTTTTTCAACCTGCTGGGCGACCATTTTAAAAACTGGTCCCCAGACCTCGTCCTTTGCAATTTCCTCTAATAAGCTTCTTTTGCTTGTTTTGGTATCCATTCTTTATAAAACTCCTCCAAATATTTTCTTTTTATTTTTGAAAGTTCAGTTTTCGGAAGCATACCCAGCAGATTCCATCCTATTTCTAGCGTTTCCTCTATTGTTCTCTCTTTGTCTTGCTGGTTCAACATAACTTTTTCAAACTCATCTGCAAATTTCAAATACTTTTTATCAAGTTCACTTAACGCGTCTTCCCCTACTATGGCTACTAATTTTCTTAAATCTTTTCCTCTTGCATAACACGCATAAAGCTGATCTTTCCACTCCCTATGATATGCCGCAGTTTTTCCCTCTCCAATCCCTAAATTCATTAACCTCGATAAACTCATTAAAATATCAATAGGTGGGAAGACCCCTTTTCTATGAAGCTCTCTTGAAAGCACTATCTGCCCCTCAGTTATATAACCCGTCAAATCCGGAATAGGGTGAGTAATATCATCATCTGGCATCGTTAAAATTGGAATCTGAGTTATTGATCCCTTTTTACCTCTGATTCTACCGGTCCTTTCATACATTGTAGCTAAGTCTGTATACATATAACCGGGATAACCCCTCCTCCCTGGAACTTCTTCTCTTGCTGCTCCTATCTCTCTTAGGGCTTCGCAATAATTCGTCATATCCGAAAGTATCACAAGGACATGAAAGTCAAGTTCAAAAGCAAAATATTCTGCTACAGTAAGAGCAAATCTAGGAGTTAAGAGTCTCTCTACTGCAGGATCATCAGCCAAATTTACAAAAGCCACTATTCTTCCAAGCGCTCCACTTTCTTTAAATTCCTTCATAAAATAGGAATACTCCCTTGAAGTTAAACCCATTGCTGCAAAAACAATTAAAAACTCTTCTCCCTCACCTCTTACCTTTGCATATTTCATTATCATTGCTGCAATTTCGTTTGCTGGAAGTCCAGCTCCAGAAAAGATCGGCAATTTTTGCCCTCTAACAAGTGTATTAAAGCCATCAATTGCTGAAACGCCTGTTTGAATAAAATCGGAGGGCTTATCTCTTGCTATCGGATTTATTGCTGCTCCAATTATTGGTAGCCTCTTCTCAGGAGTAGGAAAAGGAAGACCATCGATTGGTTCTCCTCTTCCATTAAATATTCTCCCAATTAGTTCCCTTGAAACCCCTATATGAACCTGATCCTCTAAAAACCTGACCCTAGTTGTGGCTACATCAAGACCTATTGTTCCCTCGAGAACTTGAATCACTGCATATTTATCAGAAACTTCAAGTACTTGTCCTTTTCTCTTTGTACCATCAGGCATCAAAATTTCAACAAGAGCTGCATAAGAAAAATCTCTTGCACCTTCTACAAACAAAAGTGGACCAGATATATAACTAACAGTTTGATACTCCTTTGTAGATAATGTGCTCATTTCAATTTTCCTCCTAGTTTTATCAAACTTAACTCTTTTAATTATAATAAAAAGTATAATTCAAATGAAAATAAAAACTGCATTTGTAACAGGCTCAAGAGCTGAATACGGACTTTTGTATCCTGTTTTAAAAACATTTAGTAAATCAGAGGAATTTGAACTTTACCTTATAGTAACAGGACTACATCTTTCTCCTTTTTTTGGTCTTACAAAGAAAAACATAACTAGCGATGGATTTAAAATAGATTTTGAAATCCCCTTTCAGCTTGACTCGGATTTACAGGAGTCTCTTCCTATTTCCTTAGGTCATGGGATAATTCAGTTTGTAAATGTTTTTAAAACTATAAAACCTCATATTGTTTTTGTTCTTGGAGATCGTATAGAAATACTCGCTGCATCTTTATCAGCTACTTTTCTTAAGATTCCTGTTGCTCATATTCATGGAGGAGATAATACAAGCTTTAAAATTCCTGATACCTATGTAAGACATGTTGTTTCAAAACTCTCTCATATACATTTCCCTGCTACATCTAAAAGTAAAAAAAATTTAATAAAAATGGGCGAAGATGGAAAAAGAATATATGTTGTTGGAAATTTAGGTATTTACTCTCTTCCAGACGATTACATTCCTGATTATACCTTGATTAAAAGAAAGTATAATTTGTTTGATGAAAAAGATTATGTCTTATTAATTTATCATCCCTTACCTTTTGATATAGAAAATTCAATAAGGGAACTGAAGTTAATTTTAAAAGCTCTTTATGAATTTAAGCTTAATATTTTGGCAATTGCCCCGAATAATGATCCAGGTGGAAGGGAAATTTTTAACCTTTTAATAAAAGAAAAAGAGATGAAAAAAATTTCACTGTTTCCAAATTTTCCCTATCTAGAATACATCTCTATAATGAAAAGTTCAAAGTTTATTATCGGGAACTCTTCAAGCGCACTTTATGAAGCAGGCCTGTTTAAAGTTCCTGTTATAAACATCGGCAATAGACAAAGCTTAAGAGAAAGAGGGGGGTATATCTATAACGCAAATACTCTCGAGGAAATAAAAGAATCTATCTCTAACCTTTTAAACAACAGATTGCCTAAATTTATACCTTTACCTTTTAAAAGGGTTAGAGGAGATTTGATAATAAAAAGGGTAATTATAAAATTTTTCACTAAATATTCAATAGAAGAGATTTTTAATAAGACTCTTTCAATTAGATGATAATTGTAAGGGAAAAGAAAGAATGGGAGAGGGTTTTAAAACTCTTTGAACCTTCAGACATTTTTTATACTTATGACTTTGTAGAGGCAAACTGCCAAATAGAAGGGGGAGTTCCGGAAGCTCTATTTTTTGAGGGCGACGAAGGCGTTTTTTTCTATCCCTATATTAAAAGGAGTTTGAATGAACTTATTTACGTTCCAGATAAATATAGGGACTATTTTGATATTACGTCTCCTTACGGTGTAGGTGGTCCCTTACTTATTGGAAAAATTAGAAATTTATCAAAAGTTTTAGAAGATTATTTTAAAGATTCAAAAGTTATTTCTGAGTTTGTAAGATTTCATCCATTAATTGAAAATCATAAAAATTTTGAAGATTTTTATTCTTTAATAAGGGTTTCAAGTGTCGTTTATGTTGATTTTTCAGATTTCAAAACTGAAGCAGAAATTTTTAAGAGTTTAAGAGAAAATCATAGAAGGAACATAAATTATGCAATTAAAGAAAATTTTGAAATTAAAATAAATTCTCCAGAAAACTTTTATGAACTTTTTTATGATAGGTATATCGAAACAATGAGAGATAAAATGGCTGAAAAGAGGCACTTTTTTCCAAAATCCTTTTTTGAAAAACTAAAAGAAATAGGGGGTGTAGAATTTTGGCTTCTTTTTAAAGATAACCAATTTATAACAGGTGACATTTTTTTAAAAAAGTTTCCATATTCTACTTATTTTTTAGGATCAGGTTTTACCTTAAAACTTAAGGGTTTAAACCACTTTTTAATCTATTCCTTTATGAAAGAAGCTTTTAAAAAAAATTTTAGATTTCTTATGCTGGGAGGGGGTATCGGAAAAGACGATTCTCTCTTTCACTTTAAATTGGGCTTTTCCAAAAAAGTAAAAAGTTACTTTATATCAAAAAAAATCTATTTTGAAAAAATTTATGATGAACTTGTGACAGAATTTATGAAATTTAAAAATATTAAGGAAAAACCGCTACTTTTTCCACAGTATAGGGACATATGAAATATGGTAACCTTTTAATTTTTGAGCTAAAAGACTTTAAAAGGGAAATTTTAGAGAGCTTCCAAAATATGGATATCTTTTTTTTGCCAGAATATGTCACAGTTTTTGAAAAACTCCATAATGGAAAGGGTTTTTATGCCTATTATGAAATAGATGGCTCAAAAATTTTAAAACCATTTATAAAACTGAAAATTGATAATAAAAATTACTATGACATTTTCACTCCATATGGTGTGGGTGGCTTTACATTTGAAATAAAAAATCTTAGCCTAAGAGATCTTTTAAAGAAATTCTATAAAGAGTTTTCAAATTATTTATATGAAGAAAATGTTATTTCTGAGTTTACACGGGTTCATCCCTTTTTTTATAGTGAAGATATAAGGCTTGAAAATTTTATTACTAATCTCGTTACTTATTCTGTATTTATTAAGCTTAATGAGAAATTAAAAATAAGGAAAGGGCATCTTGCGTTAATCAAAAGTGCTAAGAAAAATAAAATAGAGATTAAAATTTCAAGAGAAAAAAGGGACATAGAAATATTTCATAATCTTTATATAGAAACGATGAAAAGAAAAAAGGCGTCACCCTTTTACTTTTTCCCCTTTTCATTTATAGAAGATTTTTTTAAATACTTTGACGAATCTTATATTATTATTGCTTTTTTAAAAGATAATCCTATTGCTGCCTCTATGTTCTTAGGATACAACAAGTTTTTCCATTACTTTTTATCAGGTTCAGATTATAACTATAGTAAATACGGTGGTTCCCACCTAATTATCTTTGAGGCAATAGATTTTGCAAAGAAAAAAGGATTTGAGATCCTTCATCTTGGAGGAGGTATGAAGGGCAAAGATAGTTTATTTTTATTTAAAAGTGGATTCTCAGATTTTTTCTTACCCTACTATGTTTATGGAGTAATTCATAACGAAAAAGTATACTTAGAGCTTCTTGAGGAGAGAAAAAAAATGGGACCTTTGCCCAGTGAATTTTTCTTTCCCCTTTATAGAGCCCCACTATGAAAGAGGAAAAAATAAAGGAGGAAATTTATAGAAAAATAAAGGAGATAACAGAAAAAAATGAAGACTGGGCAAGGCTTTCAATACCTGATTGGGATAAAGGAGGGAAAAAAAAATATATAAGTTCAAAGGCCGAAATAAATAGACTATACGCTTATTTTGTTGATTACCTCGATGAATTATTTAATTTAAAAAATAAAAGGGTTTTAGATCTCGGATGTGGTTTTGGAAATAATACTTTTGTGATTTACAAAAAAAATGCTATAGTTTTTGCTCTTGATATTGAGAGAGATTTTATTTATGTCGTGAATCTAAAAAAGAAATTGACTGGTTATAACCTTTACCCTCTTGTGGGTGATGGATTTAACTTGCCCTTTAAAGATAATTCCTTTGATTTAGTAGTCTGTACCCATACACTTGAGCACATTAAAAATCCAATATTATTTTTAAGTGAAATAAAGAGGGTATTAAAAAGTAGAGGAATTCTCTATCTTTCATTACCTAACTATTTTTTTCCCTTTGAACCCCACTTTAGGGTTTTCTCGTTGCCCTATCTTCCGAAGAAAGTTTCTAAATTTCTTCTAAAAAACTTTTTTTATAAAAATAGACTAAAAAAAATTAACAAAAAATGGGAAGACGTGCCCTTTCTTGAAAATTTTCTGTACGAATTAAATTTTATGAAATATTATGATATTGAGAAATTGATTAAAAGAGTAGGTTTTAAAATTTTTAAGAAAAATTTTGTTTTTAAGGAAGAACTTAAGCCTTCAAAGAAGCTAATTTTAAAAAAAATTTTAAAATTTCTTAAATTTTTTCCATTTGAAACAAGATTTATCGCTATAAAAACTTGAAGTTTTCTAAATATTTATTCCATATTTTTTTATCTTTTTATATAAAGATTTTCGAGATATGCCTAAAATCTTACTTGCCCTTGATATGTTGCCCTCCGTAGCCCTCAGAGAATTTTCAATTACCTCCCTCTCAATTCTTTCAATTTCTATTTTCAAAATGTCCCTTAGTTTCCCGACTTTAGGCTCCCTTTTACTTTCTTCACCCACTTCAATTAAAAGATCCTCCCTTTTTATAATACCATCAGTACTTAAAATCGCTGCCCTCTCAAGTATATTTTCAAGCTCTCTTACATTACCTGGATAATCATAAGAAAGAAGTATCGCCTTTGCCTCTTCACTTATTTTTAGTTTCTTTCCAATTTTTCTCCCAATCTTCTTTATAAAATTCTCTGAAATTAAAATTATATCTTCTTTCCTTTCTCTTAAGGGAGGAAGTACTATTGGAAATACAGAAATTCTATAGTAAAGATCCTCTCTAAAAAGACCCTTTTTTACAAGTTCTTTTAAATTTCGATTTGTAGCCGCTATTATTCTTGTGTCTATAACTATTTTTTTTGTTCCCCCTAACCTTTCAATTTCTTTGTTTTCAATCGCCCTTAAAAGTTTTGGTTGAAGTTCAAGAGGAAGCTCTGCAATTTCATCAAGAAAAAGAGTTCCCCCATCTGCTAATTCAAATTTACCAATTTTTGTTCTATAAGCACCTGTAAAGGCTCCCTTTTCTGAACCAAAAAGTTCATTTTCAAGGAGCTCCTTAGGAATTGCTGCGCAGTTAATAGCTATAAAGGGGCCGTCTCTTCTTTTTGAGTTTAAATGTATAAATCTTGCAAAAACCTCTTTTCCTGTTCCAGACTCACCTATTATCAGTACCGTTGTGTCTTCCTTTGCTACTTTCTTAGAAAGTTCAAGAGCCTTTAAAAATTTCTCACTTTTACCTACTATATCAGGGACTTCCCCACTTATCGTTCTTATAAGTTCTAACTTCTCTTCCTCCTTCATTTTCTCTTCTATTATTTTTTCTATCAGAATCAAAACTGCCTCAGGGTCAAAGGGTTTTGTCAAATAATAATAGGCTCCCTCTTTCATTGCCTCTACCGCATTTTCTATTGATCCATAAGCTGTTATCATAATTACATAAATACTTCTATCCTTCTCTTTTATTCTCTTTAGGATAGTTATCCCGTCGTATTTTCTTAATTTGTAGTCGAGTAAAACAACATCGGGTCTTTCTGCTTCAAAGCTTTTTAGAAACTCTTCTTCATCTACAAATCCTTCTGCCTTAAATCCCTTTTCACTTAAAAATCTTTCTATTGATTTAACAAAAGTGTAGTTATCATTTAGGATTGAAATTTTTTTAATCATAACGGAAATTCAAGTTTTACTTTTGTTCCTTTTCCCTTTTTGCTTTCGATCTCAAGTTTAGCGCTATGGATTTCTGCTATTTTTTTAACAAAAAATAGTCCAAGTCCAAGTCCCCTTGCCTTAGTTGTAAAAAAGGGTTCTGTGGCTCTTTCAAGAACTTTTTTATCCATTCCAATTCCTGTATCTTCAATATAAAGAAAGTATTTATTATCTCTTAAAAATCCCTCTATTTTAATTTTTCCCTTTTTTTCAATTGCCTCTTGAGAATTTTTTAAAATGTTAGAAACCATCTTTTTTAATAAAATTTTATTTCCCCTTAAATTTGCCTCCTCAATATTTTTTATTATTTCTACTTCTTTGTCAAAGCTCAGTTCTTCTAAGGCCTCTAACACAACTTCTTTAATATTAACACTCTCCAGTGTAACTTTTTCACCTTTTATAATATATCTCTGATAATCCTCCATTGTACTGTTTAAACTTTTTACTTCCTCGTAAATTTTATCAAAAATACTATCTTCAATTTTGTTTCTAACTAATTTCATATAAGTTAAAATAGATTGAAGTGAATTTTTGAGTTCATGGGAAAAGAGGGCTGAAATCTCAGCTATCTCTATAAACTTTCTTTTACTTTCTATCTCTTCCATTTCTTTTAAGACAGATTTTCCAAATAAATCCTTAAATAGATCAGTTATTTTTTTATCTTTTTCCTCTAACCATACAAAAAAGTTACTTATTACAATGTAAAAAGCATAAAGAAGCAAGAAAAAAGTTAGGGTAAAGAGAAAATTAAAAAAAAGCCTCAAATTTGAATTTAATGTAATTATATAAATTAAAGGCAAATTTTCATATCTAACTAACACCTTCTCATCTTTTAAGTTTAACCAAAACTTTTGATTTTTATCTAGATAAAAGTCCTTTATTTTACTTATCTCCCTTAGATCTTCTCCACTTAAAATAACGTTTTCCTTTTTATAGATCACCTCAAACCCACTTTTATAGGAAACTATCATTTCTATTTCTGGAAAACTTACAAATTTCTCTTGAGATAAAATTTCCCTTAATTTTTCCCTTTCTCTTTCTAAAAAAATTTTTAGGAGCCTTTTTGTATTTAAATATTCATGAAAGTGAATTAAAAAATTTGTAACACCCGTAACAAAAAGAAAGAAGAAAAAAAGTTTCACAAAAATTTTAAAATTCTTTATACTCATCTCATTTATTATAAACAATCTATGTAACCCAAAGTAAACAATTTAAAAAAAAATACACATTTTTTGCTTTAAAAAAATGGAACAAATTTTGTATAAAATTAAAGTAGACAGGAGGTAAGGCATGATTACAGGAAAGGATGCGAAGGGTAATAAAAAGAGAGGGTTTACCTTAATAGAGCTTTTATCTGTTGTTCTTATCTTTACTATTCTACTAGGTATAGGCGTTTATTCTTTAAAAAATCTTGGGGAAGTCTCCTCTGAAAGTGAAGCACAACGTATTGTTAGTTTACTAAATGTTTGGAGAGAAAGTGCTATCTCTACCCAAAGTTCTATATTAGTGCGTAGGATTGGAAGAGGGTTTGGTGTTTCAAGATTAAGAGCTGGTTTTGGTGAGCAGCATTTTGCTAATTATAATTTTGTCAAACTAAGATTTGGTATAAGTCTTGCAACTAGGGGAGTTGAGGAGGCACTTGGTGTTATAGAAAGTGACGGTGTTGTTTTTCCAAATGATATTTTAATTTTTGATAGAAGAGGAGGAGCTGTTGCCGGGGCTTTCTATTTGACAGATGGAAGGTTAGATTTTGCAATAGGAGTTACACCCTCAGGAAGAATAAAACTTTGGAGGTGGAGAAATGGAGCCTGGAGGGAAGGCTAATTTTTGTAGAAGTGGCCTTACTTTGATAGAGCTTCTTGTATCAATAACTATATTTGGTATACTTTTTGTAGGTCTTTTAAATGCACTATTTTTTGGTCTTGAAGCAAATATCTTAAACAGTCAAAGAATAAGAGCAAGGGAAATAATGACCTCTCATCTTGACTATCTTAAGAACTTACCTCCAGATCATCCTCACATTCAAGATGTAAGACCTGGGAATGGTCTTTTTAATCTAAATAATTTTGATCACTTGTTAGTGTTAGATGACAGAGTGACTGGTATGACTTGGCGAATTATTTGGAATATAGAAAGGGATCCCCAAGATCCAGATCTTTATGATATTAGGGTTTTTGTTTTATGGAGAAACGATAGATTTTTTGTAACCGCTCAAACAAGTTACTATAGGGGGGGAAGATGATGAAAAGAGCTTTCACTTTAGTTGAACTCTTAGTTTCCGTATTAATTTTTCAAATTGTTATAGTAGCAATTATAGCACTTTTTTTGACTCAACATAGGAGAACTATTCAAGTTCAAAATGTTTCATCCCTGCAGACTGATGCTCAGGTAGCCTTTGAAATATTAAAGTGGGACCTTAAGATGTGTGGTTTTGGTTTGGGACCTACTAATAATTTCATAATCTCTCAGGATGGGGGGCGAAATGGTCCTGATGCAATAACAATTTTTGGAGTTGCTCTCGGATTAGAACTGGCTCAAACAAGGTTCAACGTGGTTAAAGAAGGTACTCAGATACCTACAAGGAGAATTCTTTTAAATTTATGGGAAAGAGCTGATACAGTAAGAAATATAAAACCTCTTGACTTTATATACGGTATAGATCCTGAATCAAGAAGTTTAATTGAAGGTATACAAGGGGTTCAGGTAGAGTCTACACGAGTAGACTATAGCACTAGGACTCTCACATTAATTTTAAGAAATCCTATATCTTGTAAAAAGGGAACAATAATAATTGGTGTTAGAGATCAAAGAGGTGTTACAACTGGAATTACCTATCAGCTTGATGCAAATCGTGTTTTAAGAAGGGCTGGAGTTCCTTTTCTTGAAAATGTTGAGGATATTCAGTTTGCTTATGGAATTGATGGTTTAAATGGAAACCCTAACAATGTAATAGACCCTAATGAATGGGTTAATGATCTTACTGGAATAAGTAGTAGTATGATTTTTAACAATAAATTCGCTATAAGAGTAACCATGATAGTAAGGTCAAAGGGTATTCCTGGTTTTTTATATAACAGAAGAGTTTTAAATGTGGAAAATAGAGTAATAAATCTGAATGTACGTGATAGAAGATTTGATAGAATAATTTTGCAGGGGGTTGTGTACCCTAAAAATCTAAATATATAAGGAGGAGTTATGAAAAGAGGGGTTGCCCTAATTACAACTATATTAATGGCTTCCCTGTTAACCATCTTAATAGGGACAGCCCTTTTTCTTGTATCAAGGGGAATTTTTGTAACAGGTGGAGAGGAAAGATTTGTTTCTGCAATTGAGGCAGCAGATGGTGGAATAGAAAGGGGAGTATGGCAGATAAGAAGGTATATTTCAGGTCTTGATAATTTAGATCCGAGAAATTTTAGGATTGGTTCTTATGATGTTACAGTGGATCCTGAAATGGTGACGGTTTATCAGCGTTCAGGTTTTAATTTAAGATTCGCTGCAGCCTATTTAGGTCTTGGTTATTCAGAAACTGGTGGATCCTTGGGACAAGTATTTTTAATTGCCTCAGAAGCTCGTCATCCAAGAGGTCAACAAGGTGTAGTTGAGGTTTTAAGACTTGTCCCTATTGGAACACAAGGAGGTCAATAATGAAAAGGGTTTTGATTATATTTTTATTATTTCTTTTTAATTTAAAAGGGCAAGAGATGCCATGTTCAGCTCCACCACATGTCTCTGTGATTGAAAAGCCCAATGTCCTTATAGTTCTTGATGTTACAGGGAGTATGAGAATGAGAGCTGCAAAAGATTTAGA
>JBCNVI010000014.1 GCA_039630235.1 Candidatus Hydrothermales bacterium
ACTTGCTGCCTAAAATAGGTAGCGGGCTTACTTCAGAGGTCCCTGCTGAAGTAAAGCCTTTAGATAAAGGGGCTAGCCCAGTAAGGTTATCCCCTTCCCTTACTGGGGACACTAAAAAGGGGAAGGTCTTCTCCTTAAGTGCCTGTCCTTGGGGGAAGACTAAAATAAAGACAGGCTAAGCATGTAGGCCCGGTATCCAAACCCTTTCGGACGGGGGTTCAAATCCCCCCACCTCCATTATGCCGGGGTGGCGGAATTGGAAGACGCGCCGCCTTCAGGAGGCGGTAGGCTTTAAAGCCTGTGCGGGTTCAAATCCCGCCTCCGGCACTTAAAAATTAAACTATTATTTCTTAAATTTAAATTCTATTAGTTTTTTTCCATATTTTCCCCTTATCATTTAGAATTAATGAAACCTCCGAAAATAATATTAACTTTAAAAAATAATGAAATTTTAACTGACCTTGAAATAGATAAAGAAACACTAGATTTATTGGGTAAAAGAAACTTAAAAGAATTAAAAATTAAAGGTGTAAATTATAATGTCGAAAAGATAAATCTCAAACATCTAAATGCTGAGCTATTTATTCTCAAAGAAAAATCAAGAACTAAATTAAAAGAAGAAGAATTAAATTATTACACTCAAAAGCTCTTAATAGAAAAATACCTAAAACAAAAAAACGAACTAAACACAAAGTTAGATTTGTTAATCAAAGCAGGAAAATTTTATGCCGAAGTTAAAAGTATCAAAAAAGTCTTAAAAAAAATAATAAAAGAAATAAAAGAAAACTTAAAAGTCGAAGTCGTCTCAATATTTAAAGTTGATAAAGAAAATAAGAAAATTTCTTTTTACGAATTTACTAAAGGAGAAGAGGAATTAAAAAGCATAGAAATTGAGTGGGGTAAAGGAATTGTAGGTTATGTAGCAAAAAACAAAATCCCAGTTATTGCAAATGATGTTTCAAAAGATGAAAGATTCTATAAAGAAATCGATATAAAAACTGGATTTAAAACAAAAAACCTTATAGCCTTCCCTTTAATTGTACAAAAAAAATTAATAGGTGTTATTGAGGTGATAAATAAAATTGATGGAGAATTCACAAAACGCGATCTTGAACTTATATCTCTTATATCATCCCAAGCTGCCATTGCTCTTCAAAATGCTCTTTTATATAAAGAACTCGAAGATTTATTTTGGGGAACCATTACTGCTCTTGCAAACGCTGTTGAAACAAAAGATCCACATACCTCAGGCCATGTAAACAGAGTAACAGAGCTTTCTGTTAGTCTCGGGAAAAAAATCGGTCTAAAGGGAGAAAAACTAAGAGAATGTAAACTAGCCGCCATTTTACATGATATTGGCAAAATAGCAATTCCTGATAGTATATTAAAAAAACCTGCAAAACTTACAGATGAAGAGTATGAAATAATTAAAACTCATGTTTTTCATGGAGCAAAAATCCTTGAGCCAATACCAGGCATGAAAGGTGTAATCAAAGCAGTATTACATCATCACGAAAGATGGGATGGTAAAGGGTATCCCCAAGGTTTGAAAAAAGATGAAATTCCAATCATTGCAAGAATAATAGCAATAACAGATTCATTTGATGCTATGAATTCAGATAGACCCTATAGAAAAAGATTACCAAAAGATGTTATAATAAACGAATTAAGAAAAAATGCGGGTACCCAGTTTGATCCAAATTTAATAGAAATTTTTCTTGAGATGGATGACGTAAAATTTATTTTAGAGGAAAATGCGAGGGTGGCGGAACTGGAAGACGCGTCAGATTTAGGATCTGATGGGTAAAACCCGTGCGGGTTCGAGTCCCGCCCCTCGCATTTCTCTAAAAAATGAAAATCTTCATATCAATAGACCTAGAAGGAATACCAGGTGTTGTATCTCAAGATCACGTAAAAAAAGACGGAAAAGACTACGAAAGAGCAAGAAAATGGATGACACAACACCTAAACGCCGTAATAAACACCTTAAAAGAAACAGGAATCAACAAAATTTTAGTGAATGACTCTCACGGCGATATGACAAATATAATCTTAGATGAAATTCCTGAAGATGTTGAAATTATAACAGGTAACCTGAAAAAGCTCTCAATGATCGAGGGTATAGACGAGTGTGACGCAGGAATTTTTCTAGGTTATCACTCTAAGGCTGGAAGTTTAGGTGTCTTAGATCATACCTACTTTGGAAGAGCCGTTTATGAGGTTAGAATAAATAAGATTCCCCACGGCGAATTTGGAATAAACGCCCTTGTAGCAGGATACTTTAACGTCCCCATCATTTTTGTAAGCGGAGACGATGAAACTATCAAAGAAGCAAAATCACTAATTGAAAATATCGAATACGTCATAACTAAACAGAGAAGAAGCCGCTTCTCTGCTAAAAACTTTTCTTTTAAAAATATTGAAAGAGAAATAAAAAATAAAATACCCTCTGCCATCGAAAAATTTAAAAATAAAGGAATTAAACCGTTAAAAATAGAAGGAAGTGTTGAAATTGAAGTTGACTTTGTAAATACAGCTATGGCTGATATAGGAGAAATAATGCCAAAAACAAAAAGAATATCACCTCGAACTCTTTACTATAAAGCAGACAACATAATAGAAGTATACATGGCACTTAGAACTTGGATAACCCTTGCAAGCTCCGTTATATAAATCTTAAAACGAAACTTTGTATCCTAAAGCCTCAACCTCCCCCTTAATCTCCAAAAGCCTTTCTCTTTTATCTATTAAAAATATTGCCTTTTTATTTTCAAGATCTATAGTTATATCTTTTGCACCTAACCTTTCAAGAACCCTATGCACACTTTTAGCACATCCTGCACAAACCATTCCCTCAATATAAATTTCAACTTTTTCCATGTTCCACATATTCTAAAATAAGATCTCTCAATTTTACAATAATCTCATCAAAAAAGGATGGACCATAATGCGAGAGAAAATCATAGGGTAAAACTAAAATTTTCACCTTTCCAAATCTTTCTTCTAAATTTTTGACTAAAAAATCCCTATCAATCTTTTCGCTATGAGGCTCATATAGCAAAATATCAAACCCTAATCTCTTTGTTTCATTATCATCAGGTACAAAATAACTCTCTCTTTTAAAGTTATATATATTTTCAAGACCAAGAATTTTAAGACCATCACTTATGTAACTTGAAGCCCCTATCGTAATTTTACCTCCTAAGTAAACCTCATAGTAAACCCTCATATTAAATCTACTCTCTTTTAAGAGTCTTATAACCCTTTCCAAATCCTCTACTAACTTATCACTTTCCATATCCTTGTTCAAAATTATACCTAATTTTTTGATATTGTCAAAAATTCCGTAGATTGTTTGAGGTACCGGTAATACAAATATCTTGTAGCCCCTCTCTAAAATTTCATATGAAACTTCTCTCTGTGCCCCAGATGTTGTAAGCACAAGATCAGGCTTTAGCTCTTCAAGCTTTTCCCACAAAACATTCAAATAAGAACCAACTCTCACAAAATTTTTAAGTTTCCCGAAAGGTCTTCTACAATAAAAACTTATTCCAACTAGCCTATCTTGAGCATTTAGTCTAAATAAAGTATCAGTTATGTCCGGAGCAAGCGATACTATTCTTCTTGGATCATCCGGTATCTCAATCTTTCTACCAAGAAACTCTGAAAAAATCTCCAAAAATAAAAATTTACTAAAAACCTCTCAAAAGCAAAATTAACATAAAAGTTGCACCAATAACTATGTAAAAGGCATAATCCTGCACTACTCCAGTCTGAATTACTCTTAACGATCTTCCTATCCTCCCTGTAGTATACACCACCCAATTAACAAGACCATCAACAATGTGCCTGTCCCACCAAGAAGCAAAAACCGAAAACAAAATGAGAATTTTTCTATAAATCCACTCAAAAACATCATCAATATAATATCTTTTCTGCAAAATAGTATAAATTAAAGAAAATCTTGATTTTAAGTTCGTGACAATGAGGGACTTAACTGAGTAAAGATAGTAAGAGGAAAGCAAGCCTAAAAAAGCTAAAAGAAGTGATAGAATTTTGGGAAGGCCTGAAGCTTTAGTGTGATGAAACTCAGTTCCCTGAAGATAACTAAGTAAATGCGACAATTTTTCATGATAAAATCCAGCGAAGATCGAAAAAATTGCAAGGAGTATAAGAGAAAAATTCATTGAAAAATCAGGATCATGAGCATGTTTTGCCTCCTCTGTCCTTGGCTTTGTTAAAAAAGCAACAGTATATGCCCTACCCATATAAAAGGCCGTCAAAAAAACAGTCAATATTAGAAAAATAAAGGGAATTTTGTTAGTGTAATAATAAGTTTTGATTATAATTTCTTCCTTAGAGTAAAAGCCTGAAAATGGAGGTATACCACATAAGGCAAGTGCCCCAATAGCAAATGTTATAGACGTTATAGGCGCCTTTCTAAAAAGCCCCCCCATATGCCATATAGAATTAGAATGAACAGCATGGATTGCCGCTCCAGCTCCTAAAAATAAAAGAGCCTTAAAGTAAGCATGAGTGAAAAGATGGAAAAAGCCCGCTACAACTGATCCAGCACCTAAAGCTGCCATCATGTAACCAAGCTGTGATATCGTTGAATATGCCAAAACTCTTTTTATATCCTCCTGAACTAAAGCCATAGTTGCCGAAAGAAAAGCAGTAAAAGCTCCAATTATAGTAATTATCCACATCACATTTTCAAAATGATTAAAAAGGGGAAAAAGCCTCGAAACAAGATAAACTCCAGCAGCAACCATCGTAGCAGCATGAATAAGGGCAGATACAGGAGTAGGACCTTCCATCGCATCAGGAAGCCATATGTGCAAAGGAAACTGCGCAGATTTACCCACAGCACCACAGAA
This sequence comes from Candidatus Hydrothermales bacterium, assembly GCA_039630235.1. Lineage (NCBI taxonomy): Bacteria > Pseudomonadati > Caldifarciminota > Caldifarciminia > Caldifarciminales > Caldifarciminales bacterium. The sequence goes on from JBCNVI010000014.1 coordinate 4,881, forward strand.
AATAAGAAGCAAAACAAGTGAACCAAGCGTATAGTTCTCAGCTAAAATATGGGGCTTATTTATTAACTCATGAACATCAATCACTCCAAATTTAAAATATAAAATTAAAATACCAATAATAAAACCTACATCTCCTAACTTAGTTATCCAAAACGCTTTAAGCGCTGCTCTTGCTGCCTCAGGTTTATAGTAGTAAAAACCTATAAGAAGATAAGAACAAAGACCTACAAGCTCCCAAAACACAAATATCTGCAAAATATTTTTTGATAAAGTTAAACCTATCATCGAAAAGGCAAATAGAGAGTGATAAGCATAATATCTCCCAAGAGACGGGGGAGTCTCTTCAGACATATAGCCAAGAGAGTAAACTTGAACTGAGAAAGCTACTAGAGCAACGATAAATAGCATAATTGCAGAAAGCTTATCGAGGTAGAAACCAAAGTATATTGAATCAGCCCCTGCTAAACCCTTTTTTATACCTGCCGGTAACCATACAATCTCCCTAAATATAGGCTCTTTAAGCTTTTCTATATTCAAAATAATAACAACACTCAAAACAAGTGAGAGGAAAATAGCACCAATTGAGAGATAAGCTGAAAACTTGCCTTTTTTTCTAGTGAAAAAACCGATTATCAGAAAAGAAATAAACGGTGCCCACCAAGAAATAAAAGATAAGGTTCCTAAATCCATCTTTTTCCTCCTTTTATCCCTTTAAAATTTCAATTTCATCAGCATTTGAAGTTCTTCTTAATCTGAAAAGAAGAATTATTATTGAAAAACCAACAACAACTTCTAAGGCAGTTATCGATATTCCAAACAAAATTGTTAAAACACCGGAGGGCTCGCCCCAGGCAAAGGAAAAAAGTCCAAAATTTAGATTTGCACTGTTAAAGATAAGCTCAAGAGAAATTAAAATTCCTAAGGCGTTCCTCCTCGACAAAACCCCATATAAACCTAAAGAAAAAAGGAAAATTGATAAGAAAAAAACTGCCTTAGGTTCCATTTTTACCTCCTATTCCCTTTTTGATAACAATATAGCCCCCATAAAGGCAACTAAAAGCAAAATAGATAAAATTTCAAAAGGTATCAAATATTTACTTTGAAAAATTAAGCTCGGAAGAAACGTTACATCCTTTTCAAGACCCACTGGTACAAAATAAAATGTCTTTCCTATAAGTAGTAAAAGCAGGAATATTATTAAGGCAAAAAGACCGGTTGTAAAGGGATTTCTCACTGTATTTTCAAGAGGTCTCATTATAGACTCCTTAGCTAGCATAATAGTAAATATCATCAAAAGCACTACTCCTCCCACATAAACCAGAATCTGAGTCCATCCTACAAAATCATAACCCATAAAAAGATAAAGTAAACCTGTACCAAAAAGTGTTAAACCAAGATAAAGGGCACTTCTAAAAAGATCCTTTGTCAAAACAGTCATAAGGCCTGAAAGAGCTGTTAAAACTAAAATTAAAAAGAAAATTAACTTCATTTTATCACCCCCTGTTTAATGCGGTGAAGTTCTTTCTTTTCTTGGAGGAGCTTGCATATTCCTAAGGGTACTGCCTAAGCTAACTGAACTTTCGTACTTTTTAGCGTACTCAACCATTTTTTCAAGAGTCAAAAACATCTCTTCGCGAGATAAAGCTGCCCATCCTGGAACTTTAAGCATAACAATTGCATCGGTTGGACAAACCTGAACACATAACTCACAAGCAAGACAAGCTTCTAACTCCAAAGTAAACACCTCAGGATAAGTTCTTCCTGACTTATTTTTCCCCTTAGCTGGAACAACTTTAATTATCTCTGATGGACATATCTGCTCACATAACTTGCAAGCAATACACTTAAGATCACCATTTTCATCCAAGGTTAGACCAAAAAGTGGCCCCCTAAACCTGGCAGGAATTTCTCTTTTTCTATCCGGATACATTAAAGTAAAGGGTTCTCTAAAAAAATTTATCGCTGAAACCTTTAAGACTCTTAGAACACTTAAAACTTTAGTCATTTTATACTCCTTTTAGAAAAGAAGTTTCCATAGAGAAGCTAAAAAAAGATTTATAAGTGAAATTGGGAAAAGATATTTCCATGAAAAAATGATTAATCTATCAATTCTTATCCTTACGAAGGACCATCTTACTAAGAGGAAAAGGATTAGCATGATGAAAGTTTTAAAAAGAAGCCAAAAAATTTGATATAACCACTCTGGACCAAAAGTAGGATAAAAGCCCCTGTATCCTCCCAAAAATAAAATTGATCCTAAAACCGAAAGGGCAAGTATGTGTACATACTCTGCTGCATAAAAAAGGGCAAATTTCATCCCTGAGTACTCAACGTTATAAGCTGCAACAAGCTCACTTTCAGCCTCAGGAACATCAAAGGGGACTTTGTTTTCCTCTGCAAGACCAGATATTACAAAAATAATAAAGGCAACCCATCCAAATACAGGATAAAGTGCAAATGGAACTTTTTGAGCTTGAACAATGTCGTTTGTTCTTAAAGACCCCGCAAGAACTACTGGAATAAGTGCTGAAAGAATAAGGGGGATTTCGTAGGAAACAACCTGTGCACCTGCTCTAAAGGCAGAAAGAAGTGCATATTTTGAATTACTCGCCCATCCTGCAAGAAAAACTCCAAAGACCATTAGGGAAGAAACAGCAAAAAAGTAAATTAGACCTACTGATAAATCTGATATGTATATATTTTTTGCTACAGGTAAAACTGGGAAAGTAAGAAGTGCGCCCACAAATACTATGATAGGTGCAATATTAAAAATTTTTTTATCTGCCTGTTCAGGAACTATATCCTCTTTTAGAAGAAGTTTTAAAACATCTGCAAAGGGCTGTAAAAAACCATGAGGTCTTCCAACATAATAGGGACCCACCCTGTTATGGAGCCTTGCTGCAAACTTCCTCTCAATCCAGGTAATATAAAGCACTATAAAAAGTGCAACAAAAACATAAATAATAGTTAAAAGAATTGTCCCAATCATCTTTCAAGTCCTATCTATCGACATCACCAAAAACAGGATCAAGTGAACCTAAAATTGCAACTACATCAGCTACAAGATGTCCTTTAAGCAAAAAAGGTAAAACTGAAAGATTTGAAAAGGAGGGAGCTCTTATTTTCATACGATAGGCAACTGGTTTGCCGTCTGAATAGATATAATAACCAAGCTCACCTCTTGGAGACTCTATAGCTACATAGACCTCTCCAGGTGGTGGTTTTATAGCTACCTTTACCTTAACAGGCATCTGAGAAGAAATAGGGTCCTCAGGTAAACCATCGAGTGCCTGTCTTATTATTTTTATTGACTGCCTCATCTCTTCCATCCTTACCCTAAACCTATCAAACACATCCCCCCCATCGAAACAGGGCACATCAAAATCAAATTTGTCATAGGAAGAATAAGGAACCGCTTTCCTTAGATCAAACTTTACACCTGACCCCCTTAAGACAGGACCTGAACAACCGTATTCCATTGCCACTTCCTTAGGCAAAACCCCCACCCCCTTTGTTCTATCAATAAAAACAGGATTGTTAACAAGCATCTCTTCATACTCATTTATTTTATCTTCGACATCTTTAAGTATTTCCTTTAAATCCTTTTCAATACCTGGATAAACATCGTATCTTACTCCTCCTATTTGCATTAAATGTGGATGTAGTCTTGAACCTGTCATTTTTTCAAAAATATCCAAAATTTTCTCTCTTTCTCTAAAGCAGTATAAAAAGATGGTCGTTCCTCCACCTAGTGCGCCACCAAGGTCAAGACAAAAAGTTCCAAGCCACACAAGATGTGAGGCAATCCTTGATAGTTCTGAAAAAAGTACTCTTATATACTGGGCCCTTTCAGGAACTGGAATATTTGCAAGTTTCTCTACCGCAAGAACATACCCAAACTCATTAGTAGTTGCAGATAAATAATCATTTCTATCTAACATAGGTAAAAACTGAATATATGTATAAGTCTCTCCGAGTTTTTCTACCCCTCTATGGAGAAAGCCAATATCTGGTTTTGCATCGACTATTTTTTCTCCTGAAAGCTTAAGTATTAACCTTAAGACTCCATGAGTAGATGGGTGTTGTGGCCCCATGTTTAAAACTATCTCTTCCTCAGGTTCAAAAACTCTTATATTCCCCTCCATTTTATACCACCCTTTTTAATATTGTTTTTTTCTATAATCATACTTTTCAGGCGCCCTATTTATTTCATAATCTTTTCTTAAGGGATGTCCCTCCCAATCCTCTGGTAAAAGTATTCTTCTTAAATCAGGGTGATTTTTAAACTTAACACCAAAAAGATCATATATTTCTCTTTCCATCCAATCGGCCCCCTTATAAAACTTATATGCAGAGGGAATCTCTTCATCTTCTTTTAAAAAAGTTTTAAAAATTAAAGTCTCGCCACTCTGGGGATCTCTCACACAGTATATAATTTCAAACTCTTTTCTTTCTGGAAAATGGCAAGCCGTAATAAAAGAAAGATAAGGGAAAAGGCCTTTTACTTTTTCCATAAAATGATAAAACTCCTTTACAGGAAAAATTAAAATTCCATCTTTAGTTTCTTCAAGATTAAATTCCTTTTTTAAGATTTCTTTTTTCATTTTAGAGAAACCTCCTCGATTAACTTCTGCAATTTTCTAATACCCTCAATTAGGCCTTCAGGGGTAGGAGGACAGCCAGGAACATAAACATCAACTGGGATAATTCTATCAACGCCCGGAACTACCGAGTAAACGTTTCTATAAAAGTCACCGGAAATTGCGCAGGATCCCATTGCGATGACCCACTTAGGTTCTGGCATCTGGGAGTAAAGTCTTTTTATTCTCTCAGCCATTTTTGCTGTCACTGTTCCTGCCACTATCATAACATCAGATTGTCTTGGTGTAGCTCTTGTTATTACACCAAACCTTTCAAGGTCAAACCTTGAGGCATAGGTTGCCATCATCTCAATAGCGCAGCAGGCAAGTCCAAACGTAAGAGGCCATAGGCTTGACTTTCTTGACCAAGCAAAGATCTTCTTTGTGCTCGTAAGAATAAGACTTCCCCCTGGGAATCTCTCTATATAGTTCAAAAAGCTATTTAAAACTCTTGAGTAATAAACTTCTTCAGGTTTAAATTTTATAATTTCTTCCATAATTTTAAACTCCCTTTAATCCCATTTAAGGGCTTTCTTTTTAAGTGCCCATATCCAGCCTAAGGTCAAAATTAGGACAAAGATAAAAATCTCAATAAAGCCTAAAAAACCTAACTCCTTAACCCTTATTGCCCACGGTAATATAAATAAAACCTCAATTTCAAATATTAAAAAAGTTAAAACTACTAAATAATATCTAACAGGGTATCTTGACCAAGCCTCTCCGATTGGGATTTCACCAGATTCGTAAGGAATGTACTTTTCAGGTTCTCTCTTCTTTGGAGCAATTAACTTCGGTAAAATTAACATTAAAGAGACTAAAAGTAAAGAAATCAAAAAAACTGTTAAAATTCCTATATAGGTTTTCATTAAATACAAGTAAAAATTGGGATAGAACCTCTTAAGGTCTTTCTAATTTTATAAAAAAAAATTTGAAACTTTCAAATATGAGTTTTAAAGAATTTTCTTTCCCTTTCCTACAATCAGATTAAAGGCATCTTGAAAATATCTTGTTTTATCCCTTATCTCTTTTGGAACTTTTTCACAGTAATATTTCCATGATTCCATTATTTCTTTTTTAAACTCTTCCTTCAAATTGTCCTCTTTTAGAGCTTTTTCCCATCTTTCCCTATAATAATTTATAATGTCTTTAGCGAGGATCTTAGCTAGTCTTATAGCTCTCTCGTGAAGTTTGCGCTCATCAGGGGGAATATCCGGTGGAATTTCTAGCTTTATCTCTTCCTCTTTTTTTTCACGCACCTCTTCCCTACTTGTTAAAGTTCTCTGTTTAATTAGTTTTTCAGGAACTTTGATAACAAAAACCGTTTTACATTTAGGACATCTTATCTTTGATCCTGGCTTTACAATCTCAGTGTCTACCTTATATTTAGTTTCACATCCTGGACACTTTACGATTAAAATAGACATCTTTTGATTATATTAAAAAAGCCCTAAAAAAACAAAATTGTGATTTCTATCAATTGACTAAAGGTTGTTTTTCTATTATAATTATTTCCTAAGGTTCAATTCCATATTTTTAGTAAAATATTAAACTATGAGAAAAGCGGTAGAAATCTTTTTAAATAGTGCTAGCACTTTTACTTACCTGTAAAAGAGAAAAAAAGAAACCAATGGAACCACCGTTTACACCAACAAAACCTACCACAACTCCAAGTGTTCCAGAACCTGGATTCACAAGCAGCCCAACTATACTCAACCCTAACCAAGCTCCTGACACTACTGTAGATGAGTATGTCTCATTGGCTTCGGAGATATCAAATTCCGTAGTTACAATATTTTCCACAATTAGTGATTCCCTTAAGTTTAACTTTTCTTTTGAATCAAGCTCAAAAAGTTCAAATCAGATAAAAACTTTTGGAACTGAGGGAAGGTACGTTTTTACTTGGGACACTCTGGGTTTAAAGTATACACTTATACTTATTCTTGATCAAAATTCAATAATAGAGTCCCTATTTGTGCATGGTACCTATCGAGACACAGTAGGAAATAGAGTATATGAAATTAATCTCAATAACTATCTCTTTCTTGATCTTGCATTTAAATATATAACTACAGACGGAGATACTTTTGGAGATGGTGTAATAAATTTCTACAGCAATAAAGATACATTAGATAAAGACTGGGATAACTCAGAGATCTGCTTCAATCTCTTCTTTACTTTCTATGTAAGAGAAGATACTGTAAATCTCTCCTACTTTGTTGATACTCTTCATAGAAAGGGAGAAAGACACGATAAAGATTTTAACATCTTTGAAATTTTTGGCGCCAAAAAAACAAACTTTGTACACGCAGGCGTCTCCGCTTACCAATGGATACTATACCATGTAAAGGATTATTTAGACAACAGATGGGATGAAGTTGATTATGTTTACAATCCTGGATTTGAACCCACAACTTTATTATCTAAATTCTTTTTCCCAAAAAACGTTTATAAAATTATACCTAAAACGAAAAAAGTGTTAAAAATAATAAGGACTCAAAATAAAGAAATTAATAAAATGATAAATTGTACCGGATGGTACTATGTCTTAAGATTTGAGATTAATCCAAACTATACTCGAAGCAGAGATACAGCAAGAATCTTCTACGACGAAGGGGAGGACAATGAATATCCAACTTACCCAAATGGACCTTTCACCGTTCCACCCTTTGATTTTGGATACAACTGGTAAATCTTATCTAATTTAAATGTTTAAATGAACCGATCTCGATAGTTTAAAAACAGGAGGGACTCTAAAGTTTTTTATCACTTGAGTTTATAAAAATAAAAAACAAAATTGTATAGTCATTACACGTTTTTGGGGGTCTGCACAGAGTGTGGAACAAAAATTCAGGAGGGGTTTTTATTTTGCCCATTTTGCGGAAAGAAATTAAAAGAAGAAAAAAAAGAAGCTGAAAAAAGATGGATAACTGTAATTTTTACAGATATAAAAGGATTCACATCTCTTTCTGAATCTCTAGATCCTGAGGCTGTCCATAAAATAGTTGACACTCTCTTTAGAGAGCTCACAGAGATAATTGAAAAAAGAGGAGGATACGTAGATAAATACATAGGTGATGCGATAATGGCTCTCTTTGGAGCTCCAAAATCTTACGGAGATGATACTGAGAGAGCTTTATACTCGGCACTTGAAATACAAGAAGTTCTAAGGCAAAGAGGAATCACTGCGAGAATAGGTATAAATTCAGGCTTTGTTCTAGCTGGCAAGATAGGTAAAGGAAGAGAAGGTGATTACACCGCTATAGGAGATACAGTGAATATAGCTCAAAGAATTGAATCAATATGTGAACCTGGCAAAATTTGGGTTTCTGAAAACGTGTATAGAGAGCTTAGAGACAAGTTTAATTTTAAACCCCTGGGTCTATTCGAATTAAAAGGGAAAAAAGAAAAAGTAAAGATCTTTGAGGTCATTTCTCCTAAAAAAGTTGAGGAGGAGGATTTTGTATTTTACGACAGAGAAGAGGAGCTCTCCCTGCTTGAGGTTATCTTTAATGATATAAAAAATGGGCCATTTTTTGTTCTTGTAACTGGGGAGGCTGGTGTTGGTAAAACAAGACTAATTAGGGAATTCATAAAAATAAAAAACATAAAACCAATTTTTCTTTTCCCTACCCCTTTCTCAAGAGATTTTCTGTCTGAATGGGAAGCTTTGTTCAAAATTGCCGAAAAAGATTTCCCAACAATAAAGGAGTCTCTCTTTTACCTAAAAAATTTGATAAGAGAAAGGGGATTTGAGGAAACGAAGTATTCTCTAATATATCTAATCAGAAGGATTCTTTTGAAAATTTCAGAAAGTTTTAAAGTTATTGTAATTGAGAAACTCGGATATTGGGAAGAACTTTCAAGAAAATTAATCTATGAACTTGTAAATGAACTTGAGGAAGTACCTCTAATGTTTCTAATTACTGAAAGAAAAAGGAACATAAACTTTCCTCAAAATAAAAAAGTTATTAAAATTGAGTTAAAACCTTTAGAAGAACCGGAATTTTCAAGGTTCCTTGACAAAATCTTTATTGAAGTCAAAAACAAAAATTTATTTTACTCAAGAACAGGAGGAAATTTCTCGTTTTTGAAAACTCTCTTAAGCTCACTTGAGGAAGAAGGCTTTATAAGGAGAAAGAATGGAAAATTAGAGATCTTGAGGGAAATTAATGAACTTGACT
>JBCNVI010000015.1 GCA_039630235.1 Candidatus Hydrothermales bacterium
ACCAAAATTCATAGAGTTCATAAATTTTTCTCAAATTTATTGTTTCTTCAATTTTTTCAAATGGTTTATTTGCGAAGAGATATTTTAAATAAAGAGTAAATAATTCTCTATAACCGTCTCTCATCCTTAAAACTGTTGAAGTTTGAGGAAATATATAAAGTTCTCCAACTTCTTCCCATAATGGGTCTTTTAAAAAGTCATCAATTAAGCCCTTTATTTCAATGATCTCTTGAAGGATTTCCCTTTTAATTTTTGTAAATAAATTTTCAATATCCTGAGAAAGAATTTTAAGAAAATATAGAACGAACCTATCTTCAGGATTATCAAGAGATTCATATTTTAAAGGTGATAAAACTTTTATTGGTGCATGATGTTTCCCTTCAACTTCAAAACCGTAACTTTCTGTTTGATAAAGAAATTGTGGATTTGTTAAAATGCTATAAATTGTGTCTGCATCAATTTAAGAAACTCTGTTTATTTCAACAAACTTTTTTTTCTCTTTTAAAATTCTATAAGGGTTTGCCCTTATTATATTTAAAGCACTTTTAAGCTCTTCTTTATTATTTTTTAAAAAGAAAAATGTAAAGAGTGGAGTAGAAGGTTTTGGAGAAATATAAGATGAGAGGGCAAAAGTAGGTGAGATTATATCAAATGGCAGAGTTGCAATATGCTCCCATATTGAAGAAACAATATTTTTATAAAATTTTGGGTAAAAAAGAGGATCTTTTTCATTTGTACTCAACTTTTTAGAAATAACTTCAACAGGAATTGAAATTTTTTCACCGTTTTTCTTTAAAATAATCTCCGATTTTCCGATATAGTTTTTAAAAGGATATTCTTTTTCACTATCTTCTAATTCTTCATCTAATTCCTATCCATTTTCACTTTCAAACTCATAATTTTCAAATTCGTAAATCCAAAGGGGAGAAAAATCAGGATAATTCTCTAAATTGACTAACTCTATCTTACCTTTTAAAGTTCCAAGTGTTTCTTCACTTTTTTAATCTCTATTTCACTCTTTTTTTCTTCTTTTTTTAAATATAAATATAAAATCCTTAAATTTTTTCAATTTTTATGAATCCTTGTGTTGAATTAAATTATATAAAAAAATTAAAAAAGCAATCATATTTTGAATTTTTTATTTTCCCTCTATCTTCTCAATTCTTACTGCACACACCTTAAGTTCAGGAATCCTTGCTACTGGATCTAAGATAGGATTCGTTAATATATTTGCATTTGCCTCTCTAAAATGAAAAGATATAAAAACAACTCCCTTTTTCGGTCTATCAGAAACTTTCGCATTTATTTCTATAATCCCTCTTCTACTTATAACTCTCACAAGTTCCCCATCTTTTATATCTAACCTTTCGGCGTCCTCTCTTGATATTTCCACATAATTTTTTGGTACAAAGGACTCAAGCGTTTTTACCCTTTTAGTTTCACTTCTTCCATGATAATGATAGAGAATCCTTCCCGTTGTTAAGATAAATGGATATTCTTCGCAGGGCATCTCATCTGGCTCTATAAATTCCACAGGACTAAAGATTGCTTTACCACTTGGCGTTCTAAACTTACCTCCTTCATAAAGTATTTCAGTTCCAGGATGATCTTCTGAGGGACAGGGCCATTGAATTCCACCTTTTTCAAGTCTTTGATAAGTAATCCCTGCATAAGAGGGCACTAACCTTCTTATTTCTTCCATAATTTCAAAAGGATTTTTATATTCCATTTTGTATCCCATCGCCTTAGCAATTAAAGATAAAATTTCCCAATCATATTTTGTTCCCTCTGGCTTTTCCCTTGCAGGTCTTATTAGTTGAACCCTTCTCTCGGTATTTGTAAATGTCCCTTCTTTTTCATAAGCAGACGCAGCAGGAAGCACTACATGAGCAAACTCTGCTGTTTCTGAAAGAAATATTTCTTGAACTACAATAAATTCAAGTTCTTTTAAGGCTTTTTCTAAAGTATTTAAATCTGGATATGTCATTAAGGGATTCCCGCCCATGACATACATAGCTTTAATTTTCCCTGAAAAGATGTGATGGGCAAGCTCTGAAACAAAAATTCCTGGATTCTCAGGCAATTTGACATTCCATTCTTTTTCAAACTTTTCCATAGCCGCTTTATCTATCACTCTTTGATTACCAGGCAAATAGGTAGGTAAGCATCCCATATCGCAGGCACCTTGAACGTTTGCCTGTCCCCGCAGTGGCATAATTCCATTACCTTTACTTCCTATATGCCCTGTTAAAAGTGCAAGGTTTGCAATACTTAAAACAGCATCTGTTCCTGTTTTATGCTGCGTTATTCCCATCGTATAGAAAATCATCGCCTTTTCAGCACTTCCATAAATTTCCGCCACCTTTTCAATTAAGTTTTTTTCAACACCTGTAATTTTTGAAACAAGCTCAAGATCATATTTTGAAATAACCTTCAAAAATTCTTCAAAACCTTCCGTATTTTCTTCTATAAATTTTTTATTTACATATCCCTTGTCTATTATCACTTTCATTATTCCGTTTAGAAGTGCTACATCTGTTCCGGGATAGTGTTGTATGAATATATCCGCGTATTCGGCAAGGTTTATTCTTCTTGGATCGCATACAATAAGTTTTGCTCCATTCCTTTTATGCCTTTTAACTAATTGGGCGATAACAGGATGTGTTTCTGTCATATTTGAGCCTATTACAAACATAACCTCTGTATTTTTAATATCTTCAATAGGGTTTGTTGCAGCACCTGCACCGAGTACCTTACTAAGGGCAGCCACACTAGGTGCATGGCATAACCTTGCACAGTTATCAATATTATTCGTTCCAATTACTGCACGAGCGAATTTCTGTAAAACATAATTATCTTCATTTGTGCATCTTGAAGAACTAAGAAATACTATTGAATCAGGACCACATCTTTCTTTGATTTCCTTTAATCTTTTTGCAACATAATTTATTGCCTCCTCCCAACTAGTCTCTCTAAAATTTCCATTTTCTTTTATAAGGGGCTTTGTTAATCTTTCATTACTATTTGCATATTCAAATCCATATCTACCTTTAACGCAAAGTCTACCTCTATTGACTGGTGAGTCTTCTTTTCCCTTAGCCATAACAATATTATTATTTTCATCGGTATAAAGAATAATTTCGCATCCAACGCCGCAATAGGCACAAACTGTTTCTGTTTTTTTAAAGTGAAAAATTTTCCCTTTTCTTATTCTTGTTTTTTCAATTAGGGCACCGGTGGGGCAGGCTTCTACACATATTCCACAAAACTCACAATCTGTTTTTTCAAGTGGAAGTTCAAATGGAGTATTTATTTTTATCTTATAACCTTTTCCTTCTACACTTATTGCATAAGTAGCTGCTCTATTTTTGCAAGCGTTTACACATCTTCTGCATAGAATACATTTTTCAGGATAAAATTTTATAAAGGGGTTAGTTTCCCAAGCTTTTGTTTCTTTATAAATTATTTCTTCTTTTTTAAAAAATCTGCTACTTGGAATGTTAAATTTATATGCAAGATCTTGCAGGAGACAGTCACCGTCAGATTCACAGGTTATACATTCGGGAGGATGAAGTGACAGGATAAACTCAAGGTTCATTTTTCTTACTTTGTAAATTTTTTCACTATCTGTAGTTATCTCCATTCCGTCTTTTATTTCAGTTATGCAGGCTCTCTGAAGATTTTTAAATTCCTTTATCTCAACAACACATATTCCACAACTTCCCTCTTCTGAAACTTCCTTTAAAAAACATAAGGTTGGAATATATATACCTATTTTTTTACAGGCCTCTACTATTTTTAAACCTTGAGGGAAAGAATATTCTTTGCCATTTATTTTTACGTTTATATATTTTTCATTCATGTTTATGAAACTCCCATTCTTCTTTAAACTCTTTAGCAATGCTTTTGATTATTCTTAAGGAAGTCTGACCAAGGGGGCAAAATGAGGAAAGTTCCATAGTTTCAGCTATTTCAAATAATAGATTAATATCTTCCTTTTCCCCCTTTATTATATTCTTTATGATTTTGGATGCTTCATAAGTTCCAATTGAACAAGGAATACACTTGCCACAACTTTCATCCATAAAAAACTCAATTATATTTTCTGAGATACAAACTGAACACCTTTTATCGCTTATTGCAATTATTGCCCCTGAACCAAAGGAGAGATTGGCTTTTGATAAAGACTCATAATCCATTTTTATATTAAGATGGGATGGTAATAAAAGATTTCCAGAAAGCCCACCAAGAATTAAAAATTTTAAATTTCCGTCTTTTATACCGCCTCCGATTTCTTTTATTACGTACTCAAGGGAAGTTCCAAAGGGAATTTCACAAACTCCCTTAAAGTTCAGGTCTCCTGAAAGGCTCAACAATATAGTGCCGTGAGTTTTGTAAAAATCTGCACCTTTTGAAATAATAATAGGTATATTTGCAAAGGTTTCAACGTTATTTATAAGAGTCGGTTTTCCAAATAGTCCTTTTTCTGAGGGATAGGGAGGCTTTTTTCTTGGCTCACCCCTTTTGCCCTCTATTGACTCCATTAAGGCGGTCTCCTCTCCACATATATAGCCTCCTCCACCCTTTATAATCTCAATATCAAAAGAAAAGTTGCTTCCATAGATATTTTTACCAAGAAATCCATTTTCTTTAGCTTCTTCTATTGCGTTTTTTAATATTTTTAGGCCACTTCCATATTCCCCTCTAATATAAACAAATCCCTTTTCTGCATCAACTACGTATCCTGCAATTATCATCCCTTCAATAACTGAGTGGGGGTCATTTTCAATTAAGACCCTATCCTTAAATGTTCCGGGTTCTCCTTCATCAGCGTTACATATTACAAATTTAGGTTTTTCTTTTTCTTCTTTAACAAGCTCCCATTTTAATCCTGTTTTGAATCCTGCACCTCCTCTTCCTCTTAAGTCTGCTTTCTTTATCTCTTCTATTATGGCGTCTCTTTCTTTTCTTAAAGCCATTTCAAGTGCTTTATAGCCGTCTCTTTTTAGATAGTCTTTAATACTTAGGGAATCTATTTCATAGACGTTTCTTAAGAGAAGTTTTTCATAAGGTGCTGAAATTGGAATCTTAAGGGGTGAGGGCTCTTTTTCCTTGAATTCTTTAATTAAATAAGGTATTTTTTCGCAGGTTACTTTAGGTATAAGAACGTCGTTTATCATAATAACGGGGGAAAGAGCGCAGGCGCCTAAGCAACTTGTGTATTCAAGTGTAAATTCACCATCAGGTGTTGTTTCTCCAATTTCAATTTTAAGTAACTCCTTTAATTTTGAAATTATTTTATCTTTTCCTTCTAAATGACAGGAAAGACTCTTACATACTCTTATAATATTTTTTCCCTTCGGTTTAGTATGAAATAAACTGTAAAAAGATAAAAATTCATAGAGGTTTGCTAATTTTTCCTTTCTTTCTTTTGCTATAACCTCTGCCTTTTCCTTTCCCACATAGCCCCTTTCTTCATGAATTCTATTTATTAGAAATTTATTATCAGCCATGAGATTAAAAAGAGTATAACTGAAAAGATAAGGCCGTATTTTTCATAAAATAACTTCATCTTCTTAATTTCTTTTGATAAAAAGTAGTTATATAGAATTATTGCCAAGTTGAAAGTAATAAGTGAGAGTATAAAGGCGATGCTCGCGTTAACAAGGACGTAGTGGTTAATGCCTGAGATTCCTCTTTTTACCCATGTTGGAATTTTTAAAATATATACTGCTGTGAGAGCAAATCCTAAAAAGCTAAAATAGGATGAGAATAGGGGAATTAAAATAGCTCTTAGATATGGAATTAGTGAAAATCCTATTTCAAAGAAAAGAGCTTGTATCATTACAGCGACGAGTTGGCATAAAAATATTTTTGAATGAAGAAATTTAAAAGATAGGGCAATTAAACCTGTTAGAATTGATATTCCCTTTTTATCATAAATACTTCTTGATAAAGTGAGGATTAAAATTCCATAGGCAAAAACAAAGGGAGATTTCATATTTACATTTAAAGCTCTTAGAAGTTCCCATATGAGAATTTCACCTATTCCCCATAAAGAACCTGCTATAAGAGAAATAGCGATGAGATTCATAGAAAAATTATATGAGAAAGAACAAAAAAGGGCAATTTTATGTTATGTAATAATTTTGGCCTTTATTACGGTTATCTTGGGAATCCTCTTTGCATACCTATGGAAAGTGAAAGAGATACAAAAGAGTAATATGAATGTAAAAGAGTTTATAGAAGCTGCAAAAGAAATTACAAGTATTAATAAAACATTTATTGAAGTGCACAAAATGAGTATTGAAATGCAAAAGTCTGTAATGGAGATCCTCGAAAGAATTGAAAAGGGGCAGGAAAGAATTGCTGAGATTTTGCTTAATCAAACAAAAATTCTTGAGAGAATAGAAGGAAAGACTAAATAGATTTTAAATGAGCAAGTAATTCACAGTAAGGAAGAATAATTGAAGTGATAAAGGGATGATTTTGAAACTGAGTTAAAAATTTTGAAGTTTTAAGTGGGGATGTGTAAAGTAAAGACAAAAGATAATCTTTAAAGTAAAATTTTGGTTAAAACTTTAATTAGTCAACTTGCCTTCCCACAGGTTAAAAATTATTGAACAGGAAAGATATTTATTCTCTTAGAATTTTTTTTGCAAGATTCTCTCTTTCCTCTTCTGTTTCTGCAAGAATTAAAAGTGCGATAAGTTTTAAATCTTTGTGCATCTCCTCAAACCCCTTTTCCATTTTTTCAAATCCTATTTTAATCTCCTCGTGCATTTTTTCAAATCCTCTACGCATCTCTTCAACAATTCTCAAATTATTTTCCCTTGTAATTTTTTCATTTCTCCAGGCAAGATATGTAACAGCCCCTGCTAAAAAGGTTACTCCAAAACCTATTATTGAAAGTGCTATCTCCATGATTTAAATTATAAAGTATAATTTCACAACGTTTGAAAAAGACGAACTGGCTCATCAAAAGTCTAACCGAAATTTTGTTTAAATAGTAGATTTATCGTAATTCTACAAATCCTTGGAATTCAAATTTTTCTTTTAGTTTTCTCAACCCCTTAACAAATTCAGGATATTTTTGCTCAAATTCTTTGATTAATTTTTCGGCAAAAATTTTAAATTTTTCGTTAGTTGTGCGAATTCTTGGAATTACTTTATTTACAAGTGCATCGTCAAGGTTTCCCCCATGTTTTATATACTCTGTTTATGTGTTTAATATCGCGCTAACCGAGTCCAAGATCAATTTCTCTTAGATGAGAATCGATATCTTTTAAAATTTTTGCTATTTCTTTTTTCTCTTCGTCACTGCAATTTTTAATGTAATTTTCAAAATCTGCTAAAAGTTCTATATAGAAGGCGCGACTTTTTAAACGTGGGCTTAATTCCTTTGTGGTTTCATCTAAATTTATTGTACCAATTATATAAAGATTTGAGGGGAAAGTAATTCTTTTTTTTAATTCCATGTTTCCTTTCAATTTCATCATTATTGTGAATGCAAATATCTCCCTTAGTTTCCATAGCACTTAGGATATCGGAGAAGTAGTGTTCAGGGTGGGAGAGGTTCATTTCGTCTAATATAAGAAAATAGGATTTTTCTTTGTTTTCGTTTGCCTTTACTAAAAAATCGTACAGAGGTCCTTTTACATAATTGTTTGTAATAGGATTAAAGTAACCTATCACATCTTTTGGGCTTGTCCAGTTTGGTTGAACTCTTAAAAAGCAAATATAATTCTTAATTTCTGCAATATTTTTTCTTTTAGTTCACTTTCGTTTTTACTTTCATTAACAATTTTTTCGAGAATTTTATGTTTTATGGCTGGAAAAATTAATGATAAAAGTGTTTTTCCTGTTCCGGTTGTACCGACAAGTATGACAAATTTATTTGCAGAGTTTATCCCAGCATAGAATTTTTTTAGTGTGGTTTCGTTGTAATAGATATTAAATTTTCTAAGACTATAAATTTGATTTTTTAAACTTTCAAAGGTTAAAGGTTCTTCTTTATAAACTTGATTAACTGAATAAATTTGTTTTTCTTTATAAACCGGATTATTAATTTCTTCTTTTTTATAGAAATCAAACCAAGGAATTACTTTCTCTTTTACTTTGACTCCAAATTCAGTAGGCAATGGTGCATTTAAAATAAATTTAAGACTGTTGTCTAATAATCTTAGACGACAAGAAGTTCCCTCAAGATAATAACGAAGAAAAAGACTGGGAATATATTCTTTATCCCATTTTGGATCAATTTCACTTATCAAATAATATACTCTTGAGTTTTTATTTCTTTTAATAAAATCTTCTGTTTCCTTTTGAATTTCAAGAACTTTATAGAAGATTTGACACAATTTCGGAAATAACGAGACAAATAAATCATTTAAGTCCACCATACCCTCTTTTTTTATTTTTTTAAGATACTCTATAACATCCCTCATGAATAAATTCCTATACTCTGGAATAAGAAATACAAAATTCATCTCTTCATCAGTGGTCCGGATTTCACCTTATTTTATTTGTGGTGTCTCAAAAGAATAAGAGCTTTTCCATTTTATATCTTCGTAACTAATACTTACAAATGGCATATCAATTTCTACATTTTTTATTTTTTCGTGAGATAATTCTTCTGCATAACTCTTTCTTATCTTTATAGAAATTAAAATAGCTCCAACATCAGATTTTGCATAAATTAAATACCAAGGATACGTCCAATTGTCACTAAAAGCTTCTATTTCTCCTGTCTTTATCCCATTTTTTTCTAATAAACTTTTTATCTCCTCTAGAAACTTTTTTAACTTTTCATGCCTTTCTGCCGGTTCCTGGGGATGCACAACATGCTCAAACCCATTTAAAGGCTTTATTTTTACATCCATCTTAGCACCTCCTCCTTTTCTCCCAAAATCTCAAAAACATAAACTCCAAACCCATATTTTTTTCTATATTCATCATCAAAAAATTTTTCATATGATAAAGGAAGACGGGCTTTTCTTGGAATAACAGCATATGCTCCTTTTACAACTCTTTCCTTTGTTTTAAAATCAATAATTGCTTCTTTATATTGATGTAATTGAGCTATAGCTGTTCTTCTCTCTTCTACCTCCTCCTCACTTATTAAACCTTTCACTGAAACTTTTTTAGCATCAAAAATTAAAATCTCATCCGTTTTTTTATTCCAAAGCATAATATCCGGTTTTTATTTTAATTGTATAGCTACCTATCCCTCTTTCACTCTCGTGAAAATCAAAAGTTTTTTGATAATAAAGAGTATAACCGTTATCCCATGCTATAGCAGACGATTTAACTTCTTTTTTTCTAACTCCCCTATTTTAAGTTTAATTCTTCTCTCTTTTTCTTCAAAAAACTTTTCAAGTCTAAAGTTTTCACCAAACTTTTCCTTACACTGATTAAAAATCTCAAAAAATACCCAAAGTTCAAAAAGGAGCCACTCATCAAAGGAGCTAAGTTCAAGCTTTCCCATCTCAAAAGGAACACAATATGAATTAAATTTAGAATAGAGCTTATAAATTTTGTTATACGCAGGAACATACTTTATTACAGAAGTAGGTCTTACCTCAAACTCAGACTCAATTTGTTGAAAAAAATCTAAATTTAATAAAACAAAGATTAACCTTTTTAGGTGCTAAAATTTTTGAAACTTCATAATTTTTAAGAGAAATATAGGAAGTTATTGTATCGGGGGAGATCTCCTCTATCTCGTAGGGCTCATAAGATACATTACAAGATTCGATTTTTGTATGAGGATTTACCCGTAAAAATAAAATGGCCCTTGTAAGTTCATCAAAAAAAATAGTCTCTGTTAATAATTTGTACTGTATAACCCCCATTTTAAGCTTTTCCTTAATTATCATAGTTTCAATCTCTGGTCTTTGCTTAAGATAAACTCTATAAAGATCTTTTAAATACTTAACCAGATCTTCCATTATTTTAAAAATTTCTTTTGGTGAAAAATAAAATTCGCCTGCCATAATTAATACTACCTTAAAATTTCAATTTTTTTTCTATCTTTTTCTCCGATATCACTTTTTAAAACTAAAAGATAAACCCCTGATTTCAGATATTTTGTATCTAAGGAATATTTATAGATTCCTTTGTCAAAATCTCTTTCAAATACCTTTAAAACCTTTGAGCCCTTTATATCGAAAATTTCAAGGGCTACTTTTCTTTTTGACGGAATCGAAAAAGTAATGTCTGTCACCTGGAAAATTATGTTAGGTGAAATTTCAAAAAATCCAAACTTTTTAGAGTAATTCTATATAAATGACAAATTTGGTGGTAACTTTTCTTCTCCTTCAACAGGTTGAATACTTATGGCATCTTTCAAAATAAGTAAATATAAATCAAGGTCGTTACCTGTTATATTTGCGTCTTCATCAACATCAAACCATAGGGCGGCCCATAAATCGTAGATTCCATATGAGGCCTTATTAGGGACAATAAATTTTCTTGCTCTTGTGCTTGCTCCTATAGGTAAAGTTACAAGTGAATCATTTGGTGGATCATCTATAAAACCTACACTAGTGTTATATAGTGAGGCACCGAGCAGAATCTTTTCGTGTCTTTTTTCACAAAAGGAATAGATGTCGTAAAAAATTATAAAGGTATCACCTGGTTCAAATTGATTTTGTGAAATACTGATAGAATTTATTTTCATTGGACTTGCAATATGCATATTCCCCGGTTCATAATAGTGATTTACAATCCATTTCCATAATTTTCCTTGATTATAGGCCCATCTTCGTGAACCCCATTGACACATACCTCTTCCATGTCCATAGCAACTTGTACTTCTGCAAACAGGATCTTCTATACATGGCCAGGTTGTCCCTGTTTCACTATATCCATCACCACACCTACAGTTATTATTTTCTGCTGAATATTCTGAACGGACATAGTTAGAATTTTTCTCAAGTAAAATTCCGTTTGTTACGTAGGCAGCAAGTGTACAACTTGCATAAATATCATCGCCATCCCATACTTGACAACAAGTATTATCACATATATCATAATTTTGACTATAAGGATTTATTACATAATAGGTTCCATAACTTCTATAAGGAATTGCGCCAGCTCTTAATGAATGCTGTCCCCATGAAGCGATCCATTCATCATCAAGTCCGCTTGACACGTAGTATTCAAGACTCATAACGACTACATCGTTACAGGTTCGGCAATTACAGGGTTTACCCACCCTTATAGTAGGTGGTGGATCTAAAACAGTTCTGAAGATATTCTCTTCTACTTTACCTTCAAACTCGCCTTTAAAATTTCTTTAAGTTTCAGAATTATTGTATCTCTTGGAATATCTTCAGGAGAAAGGTATTCCTCTTCTTTTATTTCTATCCAGAGTTCAAATATTCCTTTATCGTTTGTTATAGTTTTTTAAATTCTTTCCTTTGAATGTAACTTCTACGTTTTTTAAGGGGTTACCTTTTTCGTCTGATATGTATCCGCGAATTCCGGTTAATCCTTCTTTTTTAGGAGGAAAAAGGTCTGTTTTTTCTAAGGGTGTAAGGTAAATAGTGACGTTTAGATATTCTTTAGGATTTATGAAGAAATAAGTTTCAAGGGGAGAGTAGTTCTTGGAGTAAAATTGAAAGATATATTTTCCTGTAGGTAGGGATAGTGTATTTTTCCCTCTGGATTTTTTATGCCTAAAAAAATTAAAATTAGTACCTTTCTCACTCTTTTTGAGTTTTTAGAATTAATTAAGGGGTTGGGTATATTTAGGAGGTTAAGATTTCCTTTTAGAAAGGAGGTAGTCCAGCCGCACGTTCCCGTACGGCTACCTTGTTACGACTTCGCCCCAGTCATCTCGCCTGCCTTCAGCTCTAGACAAAGCTAGAGCCTTCAGGCATTCGAGACTCCCATGGCGTGACGGGCGGTGTGTACAAGGGGCGGGAACGTATTCACCGCCGTATTGCTGACCGGCGATTACTAGCGATTCCGGCTTCACGGGGTCGAGTTGCAGACCCCGATCCGAACTGGGGGCAGGTTTTGG
>JBCNVI010000016.1:0-5333 GCA_039630235.1 Candidatus Hydrothermales bacterium
CTTTTTTTAGGGCTTTTATTTTTTTATTTTCTATATCATCTTTTCCGTTAAATGGATCAATTAGTTTTATTTCAGGAAAAAGACAAAGAGCAATTGAATTTATTGTAAAATCTCTTCTTTTTAAATCTTCTTCAATCGAGTTTACTTTTTCAATCGTAGGTAAATCCCCTGGATTTAAATAGTTTTCTTTTCTTGCCACTGCAAAATCAATCTCAAAATCTTCAAACTCAAACTCATACGTATTAAAGGGATAACTTTTATAATTTTTCCCCCAAATTTTTGATAACCTATTAACAATTTGAAAGGGATCATCAAGTAAAACGAAGTCAAAATCCTCTATTTTTTCTTTACCTAAAATAAGATCTCTTACAGCTCCACCAACAAGATAAATCTCTCTCCCCAGTTCTCTTGTTACTTTATAAACATCTTCTATAAATCTATTTTTCAGTATTTTATCAACAATATTATCGATATTCACCCTTTCCTCTTGGGTGATATTTTTCGATTACCTCATGTAGATGAGTTTTTGTAACGTGGGTGTACACCTGTGTTGTAGAAATTGAAGAGTGTCCTAAAATCATTTTCAACGTTTTTAAGTCACAACCGTTTAATAACATATGAGTAGCAAAGGTATGTCTTATAATGTGAGGGTGTAAATTATCAATTCCCGCTATTTTTGAATATTTTTTTAAAATCTTCCAAAATCCGACCCTTGTTAGTTTTTCCCCATTTTTATTGAGAAATAAAAAGTCTGAGCTTTTATTCTTTAAAATTTTTTTTCTCTCTTTTTCAATATATTCATTCAAATAAAATAGAGAAATTTTATTTAGGGGAACAATTCTATCCTTTTCTCCTTTTCCTCTTATTCTTACCAATTCTTCTTTGAAGTTAATATCATTTAATTTAAGTGAAAGAGCCTCACTTACTCTCATTCCTGTGGCATAAAGCAGTTCAATTAGAGCTCTGTCTCTTAATCCCAAAAATTTATTTATATCAATTGAGTTTATTAATCTGTCAATCTCCTTATAAGTTAAAAAGAAAGGGAGTCTCTGGGGTTTTTTGGGAAGTTCAATTAGGAGTGAAACATCTTTCTTAAAGTTTTCTCTTTCTATAAGAAATTTAAAGAAACTCCTTAGAGTGGACAAAATTCTTATAATAGTACTATCAGAATAGTTTCTCCTTTTTAACTCTGCGGCAAATAATGTAATATGAAAGTTTTCTATTTCAAAAAGATCTAAGTTATTTGAATCTATATATTCAAAAAACTTGTTAAGATCATCCTCGTAGCTTTCTTTTGTGTTAACAGAGTATCCCCTTTCAAGTAAAAGGTAGTCAAAGAATTTACTTTTTAGCTCTTTAAACTCCAAGTTCTGGAGGTAGGCTAAATTTAATGTCTTCTTCTACTCCCTTTATCTCTATTACTTCTTCGGCTCCATGTTTTTTTAGCTCTTCTATAATCTCTTGGACTAGATACTCGGGAGTAGAGGCCCCGGAAGTTATTCCAACGGTACTAATTTTCTTTAACTTTTTAAAGGGGATTTCACTTTTATCGTTTATAAGATAAGCCTTAGTCCCATTTTTCTCTGCTATTTCCTTTAATCTATTGGAGTTAGAACTCTTTTTTGAACCAACAATAAGAAAGAGATCGACAAAGGGAGCTATTTTCTTTACCATGTCCTGTCTATTTTGGGTTGCATAACATATATCTTCTGCCTTTGGTTTTACCGCATTTTTAAATTTCCTTTGTATTTCAGCTATTAACTCTCTTGTATCGTCCACTGAAAGTGTTGTTTGTGTTAAAATCGCAATTTTTTCAAATTTTTTACCCTCTATTTTTTTAAGATCTTCTATTTTTTCTATAATTATTATATTTTCAGGTGCTTCTCCCATGGTACCTTCAACTTCAACATGATTTTTGTGTCCTATAAGGAGGATAAGGTAGTTATGTTTAGCAAAGTACCTTGCTTCAAGATGGACCTTTGTAACAAGAGGGCATGTGGCGTCTATGATTTTTAAATTTCTCTTTAAAGCCTCCTCTCTTACCTTTGGTGATACTCCGTGGGCTGAAAAAACTACTATACTCCCCTCTGGAATTTCACTTATATCTTCAACAAAAATTGCCCCCTTTTTTTCAAACTCTTTTACAACTTTTTCGTTGTGAACTATTGCGTGTCTTACATAAACAGGTGGACCGAATTTTTTTAAAGCTAAATCAAGTATTTCTATTGCTCTTTCAACTCCAGCACAAAAACCACGCGGCTTTGCAATGTATATCTTAAACGGCACTAAGTTAACCCTTTAACCTAAACCTTCTTTTAAAGCGTATTATTAATTGTTATAAAAATCCCTAAAATTACCATAACTATAAGCCATATTATCATGAGAGAAATAACTATTTTCCCCCAATTATATACTTTTTCGGTTGGGCTGTATATACCCTTTGTTTTGCCTGCCCTATAAGGTACATAAATCAGAAATGAAATAACAACAAGACCCATAATAAAGGTTAAAAGGAAAAGAAGAAGGCTTCCGATGTCAAGGTTTACCTTATAGTTAAAAATGGAGTAATCAAATTGAGAAAGATAAGCTGTTCTTAAGGATTCTCTTGAATAACTCATGAAGAATAAAGTAAGTAAAGACAAAATAGTAATAACTTTTAAATCAACTTTCTTTTCCCTTAAGTTTTTATATAAGAAGAAGGCAAGAATTAAAGATAGAAGCACTCCAACTATAAGTAAGGGATTTAAGTAAAAGTTAAACTTAGCTGGAATTTCAAGGAGGAACCATAATCCAATTAGGATCTGTAATATAATAAAGTAAAAGGAAAGTTTAGCTCCCTTTGTGTATACAAAGTCAATGTATTTTTTGTCAATATCTTCTCTATCTTTGTAATATTCAGAGTAAAGCATAAGGAAAATACCTAAATTTAAAAAAGAGGGAATTATAAAGTGAAGGAATCTTGATATTTGGAAATGTTTAAGTTGAGTACCAGAGGTATTAACTGGTTCAGATGAGGTAAATATTTCCATCCATTTTTCCGGAATAAGGGATAGATAGCTTATCGCGTGCATTACAAATCCAGAAAATAAAAATAGCACAAAAGATATAATAGTCAGAACCTTAAACAAGTTTTCATTCTTCTCTTTTTTAAAGTAAGAGATGTAGATTAGAGTATAGCCAAGCATCATAGCAAATATAAATAGGACAACATAAAGACCTAATAAGACACTGGCTGTATAAAAGAAGGCGTCATATATTACTTGTACAAATAAAAGTGGGGCAATTCCAAAAAGTATAGACATGGAAATAAAAAAGGGTGTAGCCCTTATTAAGGTACTAGAAAGCTTTTTGCTATATTCATCTTTTTTAAAGGATAGAAATAAGCTCATAAGAACAGATCCAAGTGTTAAATTAACAAAAAGGATGTGAATAACGAAGGTCAAGACCATAAGAAACTGAAATAGAAAGGGGAAACTGGGTATGCCTAGCGGGTCAACAAGATTTTTAATGATGTTTTTAATCTCCATTATTTACCTCCTTTTAGAGAAATCAAATAAGTTGCTAAAGCTTTCTTTTCCATTTCATTCCCTAAAAAAGGAGGCATATATACGTACATTTCACCCATTAAATCAAGAAACTCCATTGCTGCTTCAACACTATCAAAGCCCATTTTTTCAACATGGTGCTTTAGTGGTCTAACTCCACTTTCTTCTAAAGAGTGGCAAGATGAACATTGTATGATGGCAAGAAGTTTACCTGCTTTCAGAATGTTATCTTCATTAATATTTCTTAATTCAGGAGGAGTAAAGGCAAATATTTCAAGAATACCTCTTCCTTCAGATACTTTTGTTACATCACTTATTACGCCTTTAGCCTTATGATCCTGTGATATAATTCCGTTTGAATATACATAATCTGGTATCACATATGGTTTTCTTAAAATCTCTCTTACTCTTTCTCCTGCAAATATTCCAAGGAAGATAATAATGATCATTAAAAGTGAAGGGACAGTCTTTGTTAAAAAGTTTGTAAAAAGATTCAATATGAAATAAACAAGTACTAGAATAATTGGTAGAATGAAGCCGATTTTAAGTCCGGGAGTTACAAGAAGATTATAGATTTCTTTAGAATGTGAAGGTATTGAATTTAAGTATATAAACAAAGCTGGGAAGAATAGAACAAGGCTTAGGGCGCCGAGAATAGATGCTTTTCTTATTACTTCTTTCTTTGCACTTTCGTTTTTTACGAAGTTAGAGATAAAAATAGCATATAGAGCTGTTATGGAGAACATAAATATAGTTCTTAAGATTAAGTGAGGGAAGTAGTTTCTATTGAAAAATCCATAGAAGAAGGATCCGTTTTCTATCCACTTACCGGTAGAGATCATAAAGGAGAGAATTCCCACTATTATTACCATAGTTGTCCAGGCTCCTATGGCGAAAATTAGGCCAATAATAAGGTGTGTTTTTCTATCGACTTTGTCAAAGGTGAAGTAGTACGTAAATACTCCGAGAACTTCTATGATAAAGAAAACCCACTCTGTTGCCCATCCCCAAACGTAATTATGGATTAAACTTGAGATTGCCCTTGGAGACGAAGCCATTGTAGAAAACCAAATTCCAACACCAGAAAGAGAACCAAAAACATAAGAGAAAACAAGCAAAAGTAATGTGAATTTTTTAACAAACTCAAGTAGTTCTTCTCTTTTTTCTTTATAGGCTTTCCACTCAATATAAACATTAAACCACATAGCCGAGGTAACAAGATGAGAAGGGAGAATATGAAGTACCGCCAAGATCGCTATTATCCACCCAGAAGTAATATAGGGAAAATAAAAAATTGGATACATTTTAAACCTCCTTTATAGAATAATAGCACCTTTTTGGTGATTCGACTTTACCATCTTTCTTAAGCTTCTGCAATATTTTTGAAACTTCTTTTGAGTCAGCTCCTATTTTCTCAGCAATTTCAGAGGGTCTAAGTGGTTTTCCCTCTTTTTTTAACAAATCTAAAATTTTTTCCTCCATTTTTGTCCTCCTTTTTAGAGCCTATTATTCCTTTACAGTGTAATAGCCTCTTTTTGGTGATTCAACTTTTTCTTCTTTTTTTAGTTTTCTTAGTGCTTTTGAAACTTCCTTTGAGTCAACGCATAATTTTTCAGCGATCTCAGATGTTTTTAGTGGTTTTCCCTCTTTTTTTAACAAATCTAAAATTTTTTCCTCCATTTTTGTCCTCCTTTTTAGAGCCTATTATTCTTTTACAGTGTAATAGCCTCTTTTTGGTGATTCAACTTTTTCTTCTTTTTTTAGTTTTCTTAGTGCTTTTGAAACTTC
>JBCNVI010000016.1:5343-7120 GCA_039630235.1 Candidatus Hydrothermales bacterium
GCCTCTTTTTGGTGATTCAACTTTTTCTTCTTTTTTTAGTTTTCTTAGTGCTTTTGAAACTTCCTTTGAGTCAACGCATAATTTTTCAGCGATCTCAGATGTTTTTAGTGGTTTTCCCTCTTTTTTTAGCAAATTTAAAATTTTTTCCTCCATTTTTGCCCCTTTTTTTCGTCCCCTGGGATTTGAACCTTAAATATTTTAATTTATAATTTTACAAATTTTTGGAGCTTTTTTCAAAATGAAAATTTTTTCGTATAATTTGAATATGAAAACAGCATTTTTGCTTTTAATCTTAATTGGCGATTTTAAAAAAGATGAAGTTATTGTGATCTATAGGGAGAACTTAAAGTCAGAAGTGATTGAACAAATTCAGGAAAAGGGTTACTCCATCAGG
Organism: Candidatus Hydrothermales bacterium; assembly: GCA_039630235.1. Classification (NCBI taxonomy): domain Bacteria; kingdom Pseudomonadati; phylum Caldifarciminota; class Caldifarciminia; order Caldifarciminales; species Caldifarciminales bacterium. Next base: position 5,738 of record JBCNVI010000016.1, read on the forward strand.
TACGTCAGCAAGTATTTACCTTTTGTTGTGGTTAAATTTGATCCAAAGAAAGAAAATATAGAAACTGTAATAGAAAAACTGAAAAAGCTGCCTTATATAGAGGATGTTACCAAAAATGCTATTTTAAAGCCCTTTTTTGTACCAAACGATCCCTTCTATCCCTATCAATGGCATTTCAAAAGAATAGGGATGGAGATAGCTTGGAATTTTACCTTTGGATCTCCTTCTATCAGGGTGGCTGTTCTTGATGATGGTTTTGCCTATAGGAATGGACCTGTGCCCTATTATGAAAGTGACGAGGTTATAACTTCAGATGGTTATTACCATATGGCTCCAGATTTAGTGGGGTTAAAAGTAGTAGCTACCTATGACTTCTTTCACGATGACCAATATCCAGATCCATCATCTCCTCATGGTACGCATGTTCTTGGGACTATAGCACAGACAACAAATAACAATTTAGGTGTGGCAGGTATAGCTCCAAATGTAAGTGTAATTCTTGTTCAGGTTTTAGGTCCACAGGGAGGTTCAGCTGATATGATAGCAGAGGGTATTTCCTTTGCAGCCCAAAATGGCGCAAAAGTTATAAATATGAGTTTAGGAGGTTCTCCTGGTGATTCATCGGCTATGAGAGTGGTGCATATGGCCGTGAGGAGTGCTTATAACAGTGGTGTTTTTCTGGTTGCAGCTGCTGGAAATGAGGGGGTTTCAAAGCTTTCATATCCTGCTGGTTATCCAGAGTGTTTTGCAGTTGGTGCAACAGATTATAGGGATTCACTTTCCTACTATTCGCAATACGGAAAAGGTATTGATATAGTTGCACCTGGTGGAGATGTGAGAGTGGACTTAAATAATGATGGTTATGCTGATGGTGTTTTGCAAAATACCTGTGATGAGTATCAAGGTAGGCCTGTAGTAGATCGGTTTGTATATATTTTCTATCAAGGAACCTCAATGGCTGCGCCTCATGTAGCTGGTGTTGCTGCCCTATGTTTATCTTTAGATCCCCAGTTAACGAATTTAGATTTGAGGAGAGTTCTAACAGGTACTGCAGTTGATCTTGGCCCAAGAGGTTATGATACAATTTTTGGTTTTGGTAGACTTGATGCTTCTGCCAGTGTTGTTTTTGCTGCACAGAGTCAATATGTAGTTTATCCAGGTGATGCTGATGCTAACGGAGTTGTTAATGAACTTGATGTTTTGCCCTTGGGTGTTTATTTTGGTTTGACAGGACCAGCGAGAAACATGGGGGATCAGTTTATTCCTCAGCCTGCTCAGAAGTGGGTTCCAAGGATGGCAACTTTTGCAGATTGTAACGGCGACGGAGTTATTAATGAAAGAGATGTTTTAACAATTGGAAAAAACTTTGGCCTTTTTGCAAAT
>JBCNVI010000017.1 GCA_039630235.1 Candidatus Hydrothermales bacterium
CCTGCAGGAACGGCTTTTCTCATAGCTTTCGGTTCTCTTTTTGCTATATCCCGTCCACCCATCCTTAAAAATCTACCGATAGAGCAGGAAATAAGTTTAGTTTTAATTCCTTGAATCTGACCTTCCATTGTATTTTCATCAATCCATTTAGGTATCCATCCTTTCTCAAAAATAGCAGGAGTTGCAAGATATAGTTTGAAAAATCCCTCTGTTAGTTTTATATCTATTTTCTCTAAATTCTCTAAAGGATTATTTTTCAATTCTTCAAAATAAGCAGTTTTACCCTCTCCACCCAGTTGAAGTATACCGCTTTTAGGTAAATCTGCATTTAAAACTTTAACATAGATACTGACACCTCTGTTTAATCTGACCATGGTTGCTCTATAAAGATAGCCTTCTTTAGAGGTAAGGGTTACTCTTTCTCTTGCTATACCAATCTTCGGCTCTAAACTATAAAGTTCATTTTTTGGTAGGAAAAAACTTTTTTCTCTGCCTTCAAGATAGCTTTTCAATAAAAGCTCATCTATAAATCCATTAAAATTTTCTACTTTTTCTTTCCCACTAAAAAGCAATAAATCATCAAGTTTATAATCTGAGATAAAAATTTTTGGTTTATTAATATTTTTTAAATAATAAACTAATTTCTCATTAAATCTTACGAGATCAAATGGCGTAGGGGAAAATATGGTCTCATCTTTACCAATAAATGGTCCTATGATTTTCATGCTACCTTTTTCATAGGGAGAACCAATATCGGGATAGCCTTTTTCCTTAAAACTTTTTAAATCTCCCCTTTGAAACAGAAGAAATGTTCTTAAAGCTCCATATATAGTTGATGGATGGGGAGGAAAAGTACTTTCTGCCCAAGTTTCAGATCCCATTGAAAAGGGTCTTCCTGTTCGAAAAAATAAAGTATCATTTGGCGTTATTTTTACCCACATTCTAATCCTCCGCTTTTAAAATAAATATCAAAATATTGCAAAAATTCACAAAATTATCTATATTTCCACCTGTGTCCCAAAATAGGTTTTTCATCTTTTCATAAGTATGATTTAAAAATCTATCTCTTTCATCCCTTTTAATTTTCATTCCCTTTGGTGAATTATAAGATCTTTCAAGAAGTCTTAAAAGTTCTACATTAAAGATTGCACTTAAAGAAATATAGTTTCCATTTTCTTCCTTTAAATGAACAAAGTTTCTTGCGATTTTTTGGATAAAGCTTTTTGCTATGTATCCATAACGGTTTTCTTCATCAAAAGCAAGAAGTAATTCTTTTAAAATTTCCATAATATCTCTCTTTTCACAATCTCTATCCTCATAGTGCCATTTTGCCATAGCTATTCTTTCTTCTCCTGATCTTTTCATAAGACAAATAGCAAAACCATTTTTATCTTTTTCTTTGGCTTTCTTTTCCATCTCAAAAACTTTTTTTATTACGATTTGTAGTGGTGTCTTATAATGAGCTATTACCACTCCCATAGAGGCAGTAGCCTTTGTGCCCATGGTTAAGAGATATCTTCCATCTTTTTCAACAAAGCCAGTTGGCTCGCTATGATCAACCTTGATCTTACCATTTTCTATCTTTATATGTCCTGAAAAAGACCATCTTAGTTTGTGCATAACATCAAAAAGATCTCTTAAATTGACAAAAGCAAGAACATCATCTCCACCTGCATAAACAATTTTTCCAAGATGTTCTTCTTCTACAATTTTTTTAACAAACTCCAAAGCATAGTTTCTCAAAGCAGTTGATATACAGGCATGGATAGCTGGGGTTAAAGGTTTTCTATCAAAGATTTCTTTGAGTTCCTTTTTAAAGTCATCGCTTAATTTTGAATTCCAAACTTCAGAATTATACGAATTTTGAATTTCTGGAAGAAGCTCACCCGAAAGCCATTTTCCCATATTGTCACCATCAAGATGGATAATAGCATAGTAGGATTTCGGTTTTCCTACTTTTTTATAGATTTTTTTCAAAGCCTCTTTTAACTCTTTAAGCTTATTTGGTTCAATAGAAATACCATATTCATCTTTAATATATCTTTCGCTTAGATTTTCTTTATAAAACCAAGAACTTTCAATTTTTTCCAAGTCTTTAAAAAGCTCTTTTATCTTTTTTTCATAATCCTCATATTCATTCTTAGCCAAAGCTAATACTCTTTCTTTGAAATCTAAACAGGCTATCTCTGCAGTTGATGGAAATGATATATTTTCAAATACTGATGAGACTTTG
>JBCNVI010000018.1 GCA_039630235.1 Candidatus Hydrothermales bacterium
GAAAATCATTAAAAACTTTTTCATAAACCCACCCCCTATAAGTTAATTAGTAAGGTTCATAAATAAAGAGAATTTTAAACATTTTTTAATCTTCCTAAACCTTTACAATCACCCCTTCCCTTCTCAAGATAAGAATATTATATAACACTTGCTAAAACTTGACAATAACTAAAATATTTAAAATTTAAAACAAAATCTAAAATTAATGTTATAATAAAATATTAAAACTTCTTAGAGGAGGGTACTATGAAACTTCTAATTAGAATTTATATTTTAGCGTTCCTTTTAATCATTATTTCCTTTAGTTTTGCAGAAGGTATAGATAATAACCTACTTACAATAGCTAAAGGGAATAACATCTTTGGCTTAGACCTTTACCAGATACTAACTGCAAAAGAAGATGGAAACATTTTTATCTCCCCTTATAGCATTTCTTCAGCCCTTGCCATGACCTATGCTGGTGCAAATGGCAACACAAAGAAACAAATGGCAGAGGTTTTGTATTTTAATTTACCTGATAATGAACTACACTCTGCCTTCTCAAAGCTGAACTCTATATTCAACGCTCCTAAAAATGATTTTCAACTTGCCATTGCTAACTCTCTTTGGGGACAGATAAATTATCCTTTTAGAGAAGATTTCATTGAGCTTGTTAAAAAATATTATTCTGCTGGGTTCAATTTAGTAGATTTCGTAAACGATCTTAATAGGGAAAAAGCAAGAAATGAAATAAACAAATGGGTAGAAGATCGTACCAACCAAAAAATAAAGGAATTAATACAAAAAGGAGATCTCACCTCTTTAACAAGACTTGTATTAGTTAATGCCATTTACTTTAAGGGTAAGTGGAAGTATACCTTTAACAAAAAAGAAACAAAAGAAATACCATTCTTTGTTGATGAGAAAAGGACTTCAAAAGTCCCTATGATGCACCAAGTTAATGATTTTAATTACTATGAAGACAAAGATTTACAAGCCATCGAGCTTCCATACTCAGGAGATGAACTTTCAATGATAGTAATTCTACCTAAAGAAAGAACTCTATCAAAGCTTGAAAAGAATTTGAATTATACTTTGTTAGATAAAATCAGTACTAATATGGCAAAGGAAAAAATCGAAGTATACTTTCCTAAGTTTAAAATAGAAAAAAGATATATATTAAATGAGCCTTTAATAAAACTAGGAATGTCTGATGCCTTTGATGATATGCTAGCTGATTTTTCAGGAATGACTGGAAGCAGAGATCTTTATATAAGTAAAGTAATCCATCAATCCTTTATAGAGGTTAATGAAGAAGGAACAGAAGCAGCTGCAGCAACAGCAGTTATAATGTCAGGGAAAAGTATTTCCCTCGGTCCAAAAATCTTTAAAGCGGATCACCCATTCCTTTTCTTCATCATACACAAACCTACAAATACAATTCTCTTTATGGGAAGGTTTATAGAACCTTAAATTTTTGATAATATTAATAAAAAATACTTTTTGAGGTGATAGAATGCCTATCATATACGATAGAGATAATAATATTTTTCATTTAATGGCAGGAGACTCTAGCTATATAATAAAAATCTTTAAAAATAAATATCCTGTACATCTTTACTGGGGCAAAAAATTAAATCACTCCCATTTTTCAGAAGCTTTTATCACCTCTCCTTTTGGACCTAATCCAGATCCAAATGACAAATCTTTTACCTTTGACAGGATGCTATTAGAATATCCATCCTATGGGAATTCTGACTTCAGACACCCAGCCTTTCAAATCGAACAAGAAGATGGTTCTCGAATAACTCAGATTGTTTTTAATAATTATAGAATATACAAAGGGAAACCTAAACTTGAGGGATTGCCAGCAACCTATGTAGAGACAGAAGATGAAGCAGAAACCTTGGAGTTAGAACTCATTGATGAGCTCATAAACCTCAAAGTAATCTTATTCTATACTG
>JBCNVI010000019.1 GCA_039630235.1 Candidatus Hydrothermales bacterium
CAACTTATTAATTTTTAGTGGCAAGGGAAAGGTAGAAAGTTTTAGTGGCTTTATTGATGATATCACCCTAAAGAACTATCTTGAGGGAAAAGAAAGTAAAATTCTTCTTTCAGAAAATAAACTCTATAAATCAGAACCAAAAATTGGTATTGCAAGAGAGAGAAAAACTCTTACTTCAAGAGAGGGCTATCTATATAGAGCAACTATGATTCGATTAGATAGAAGTATAAGTATTTTTATTAAAGTCTTAGAGGCAGATTTACCTAAAAGCGGAATTTTCCAACTTGGGGGAGAAAGTAAAACTGTCTATTTTGAGAAATTAGAAAATAATCCTTTAGAATATTTAGAAAAAATAGATCTTAAACTAACAGAAGGAATTTTTAAGCTTTATCTTGCAACCCCTGCTATTTTTGAGAAAGGATGGATACCTAAATGGATTAATGAAGAAACGATGGAAGGTGAATTTGAGGGAATTAAGATAAAGCTTATTTCCTGCTCTCTTGGAAAACTTATAAGAATTGGTGGATGGGATATGGCCAAAAGAGCGCCAAAAGCCATGAAAAAAGCCGTTCCTCCAGGAAGCGTTTATTATTTTAAAGTATTAAGCGATATAAGCACGGAAGACATTAAAGAGATATTTCATTTAAAAAATATATCTGATATTAATCCAGAAGAGGGTTTTGGACTAAGCCTAATGGGAGTCATAAAATGAAAAAAATAATAAACATGGTTGGCACATCAATTTTCGAAAATTACATAAAAGAAAATCATGATACAGACTTTTTAAGATATTATGAGAGTTTGAAAGATAAAAGAGTAAAAGACTGGGAAGAAGAGAAAGAGAGAATAAAAAGATTAAAGAATAAAATAAGCACCTGGATAGAACATAAATTTAAAAAAGCTCCAGAGACTGTCTCTGCTGAAATTAAAAGTCTTATAAAGCTTAGTAAAGAGCTTCATGATGATCTTGAGATATTTCTTCTTTCATCAGATACTGTTTTGAGTAAACTTGCTGGAGAGATACTTAAGGATAATTTGTCTAAACTTGAAAATTTTGAAAATAAAAAAGTTGAATTAAAGGAAATTAAAGGGCTACAAGTTTGGGACAGACAAGAGTTTAACTTAGGATTATCAAATCTAATAACAGAGATATACAGGATTGCAAACGAATATTGGGAAAACATAATAATTAACATAACTGGTGGATATAAGGCTACTCTTCCCTATCTTACTATCTTGGCGCAGATTAATAGGTGCCCAATTTATTACATTTTTGAAGATACTGATGCTCTAATAAAAATTCCATACATTCCCATAAGTATAAACTGGAGTATCTTCGAGGAAAATGAAGAATTTTTCTTTAAATTAGAAAAGGAGGGAATAAGAGAAATAGAAGATGAGAAAAAGATAGACCATGATATAAACTCTCTTCTTGAATTTGCTGATAATTTATATTCCCTAAATCCTTTAGGAATCGCTTTGTGGGAAAAATATAAAGGTGAGTATGAATTTATTTATGTTTCCCATGAGATTGAGG
>JBCNVI010000020.1 GCA_039630235.1 Candidatus Hydrothermales bacterium
AGTTGGATGGTGAGGTAAAGGGTAGGTTGGTCATAGATCCACCGCTTGCTCGTCTGTGGGCTACTTATTATGGGGGAGGTGGGAGTGATCGGGCAAATTCAGTTTCAACGGATGCAAGTGGAAATGTTTTCGTGGTTGGGTGGACTACTTCAACTGATTTTCCGACCTATAATCCAGGCGGAGGTGCATATTTTCAGGGAAGTAATGCGGGGGGTGAGGATGCGTTTATATTGAAATTCACAAATTCAGGAGTAAGGCAGTGGGCTACTTATTATGGGGGAAGTGGGAGTGATTATGCAAATTCAATTTCAACAGATGGAGGTGGAAATGTTTTCGTGGTTGGGTATACTCTTTCAACAAATTTTCCGACCTATGATCCAGGCGGAGGTGCGTATTTTCAGGGAAGCAATGCGGGGGGTGAGGATGCATTTATATTGAAATTCACGAATGCAGGAGCAAGGCAGTGGGCTACTTATTATGGGGGAGGTGGGAGTGATTATGCAAATTCAATTTCAACAGATGCGAGTGGAAATGTTTTCGTGGTTGGGTATACTCTTTCAACAAATTTTCCGACCTATAATCCAGGCGGAGGTGCGTATTTTCAAGGAAGCAATGCGGGGTGGTATGATGCATTTATATTGAAATTCACGAATTCAGGAGTAAGGCAGTGGGCTACTTATTATGGGGGAAGTGGGAGTGATTATGTAAATTCAATTTCAACAGATGTAGGTGGAAATGTTTTCGTAGTTGGGTATACTCTTTCAACAAATTTTCCGACCCATAATCCAGGCGGAGGTGCATATTTTCAGGGAAGTAATGCGGGGGGTGAGGATGCGTTTATATTGAAATTCACAAATTCAGGAGTAAGGCAGTGGGCTACTTATTATGGGGGAAGTGGGAGTGATTATGCAAATTCAATTTCAACAGATGTAGGTGGAAATGTTTTCGTGGTTGGGTATACTCTTTCAACAAATTTTCCGACCTATAATCCAGGCGGAGGTGCGTATTATCAGGGAAGCTTTGCGGGGTATGCTGATGCATTTATATTGAAATTCACGAATGCAGGAGCAAGGCAGTGGGCTACTTACTATGGAGGAAGTATAAACGAAGGTGCAAGCTCAATTTCAACAGATGGAGGTGGAAATGTTTTCGTGGTTGGGTGGACTTTTTCAATAAATTTTCCGACCTATAATCCAGGCGGAGGTGCGTATTTTCAAGGAAGCAATGCGGGGTTGTATGACGCATTTATATTGAAATTCACGAATTCAGGAGTAAGGCAGTGGGCTACTTATTATGGGGGAGGTGGGTATGATTATGCAAATTCAATTTCAATAGATGGAGGTGGAAATGTTTTCGTGGCTGGGTCTACTACTTCAACAAATTTTCCGACCTATAATCCAGGCGGAGGTGCATATTATCAGGGAAGCAACGCAGGGGATGCTGATGCATTTATTTTGAAGTTTGAGGGAGAGGGAATGCTTACGCAAAATTGGACTGTTTCATCAATCACTGTAAGAGTGAATTCTACAAAT
>JBCNVI010000021.1 GCA_039630235.1 Candidatus Hydrothermales bacterium
AGGGCACGTTCAATTCCAACAGATGCAAGTGGAAATGTTTTCGTGGCTGGGGAGACTAATTCAACAAATTTTCCGACCTATAATCCAGGCGGAGGTGCATATTTTCAGGGAAGCAATGCGGGGGGTCTTGATGCGTTTATATTGAAATTCACAAATTCAGGAGTAAGGCAGTGGGCTACTTATTATGGGGGAAGCGGGGAAGAAAGGATATATGCGACTTCGCTTGACGCGAATGGTAATGTTTTCGCTGTTGGGATAACTAATTCAACAAATTTTCCGACCTATAATCCAGGCGGAGGAGCATATTTTCAGGGAAGCAATGCGGGGGGTGATGATGCATTTATATTGAAATTCACGAATGCAGGAGTAAGGCAGTGGGCTACTTATTATGGGGGAAGTGGGAGTGAACTTGCAAATGCAACTTCAACAGATGTAGGTGGAAATGTTTTCGTGACTGGGTTTACTACTTCAACAAATTTTCCGACCTATAATCCAGGCGGAGGTGCATATTTTCAGGGAAGCAATGCGGGGGGTTGGGATGTATTTATATTGAAATTCACGAATGCAGGAGTAAGGCAGTGGGCTACTTATTATGGGGGAAGTGGGAATGATCATTCACTTCTAATTACGACGGACAGAGATGGAAATCTTTTCATAGTGGGGACGACTTATTCAACTAATTTTCCAACATATAATCCGGGAGGGGGAGCGTATTTTCAGGGAAACCATGCGGGAGGGCAGCAAGATGCGTTTATTTTGAAATTCACAAATACAGGGGTGAGGCAGTGGGCTACTTATTATGGGGGAGGCGGGGATGAGGTACCATTTTCAAGTACAACAGATGCGAGTGGAAATATTTTCGCTGTTGGGCATACTACTTCAACAAATTTTCCGACCTATGATCCAGGCGGAGGTGCATATTTTCAGGGAAGCAATGCGGGGGATTGGGATGCATTTATATTGAAATTCACGAATGCAGGAGTAAGGCAGTGGGCTACTTATTATGGGGGAAGTTTGCGTGATGAGGGATGGAATATTTCAACAGATGTAGGTGGAAATGTTTTCGTGGTTGGGTATACTTTTTCAACAAATTTTCCGACCTATGATCCAGGCGGAGGTGCATATTTTCAGGGAAGCAATGCGGGGGATCGGGATGCATATATATTAAAATTCACGAATGCAGGAGTAAGGCAGTGGGCTACTTATTATGGGGGAAGTGGGATTGATGCTGCAGGATCAAATTCAGTTGATCCGGGGGGTAATGTTTTTGTAGCTGGGCTTACTACTTCGTCAAATTTTCCGACCTATAATCCAGGCGGAGGAGCATATTTTCAGGGAAGCAATGCGGGGGGTCTTGATGCATTTATTTTGAAGTTTGAGGGAGTTGAAGGAGTGCTTACGCAAGCTTGGGCTGTATCAATAACTGTTGTTATTGATGC
>JBCNVI010000022.1 GCA_039630235.1 Candidatus Hydrothermales bacterium
ATTATGGGGGAGGTGGGAGTGATCGGGCAAATTCAGTTTCAACGGATGCAAGTGGAAATGTTTTCGTGGTTGGGTGGGCTACTTCAACTGATTTTCCGACCTATAATCCAGGCGGAGGTGCGTATTATCAGGGAAGCAATGCGGGGAGTCTTGATGCATTTATATTGAAATTCACAAATTCAGGAGTAAGGCAGTGGGCTACTTATTATGGAGGAAGTGGGTATGATGTTGCACATTCAATTTCAACAGATGGAGGTGGAAATGTTTTCGTGGCTGGGTGGACTGCTTCAACAAATTTTCCGACTCAAAATCCAGGCGCAGGTGCATATTTTCAGGGAAGCAATGCGGGGTTGTATGATGCATTTATATTGAAATTCACGAATGCAGGGGTAAGGCAGTGGGCTACTTATTATGGGGGAAATGGGTATGATGAAGTATATTCAATTTCAACAGATGGAGGTGGAAATGTTTTCGTGGCTGGGTATACTACTTCAACAAATTTTCCGACCTATGATCCAGGCGGAGGTGCATATTTTCAGGGAAGCTATGCGGGTGGTGTTGATGTATTTATATTGAAATTCACGAATGCAGGAGTAAGGCAGTGGGCTACTTATTATGGGGGAGGTGGGTATGATTATGCACGTTCAATTTCAACAGATGGAGGTGGAAATGTTTTCGTGGTTGGGTATACTAATTCAGCAAATTTTCCGACCTATGATCCAGGCGCAGGTGCATATTTTCAGGGAAGCAATGCGGGTGGTGTTGATGTATTTATATTGAAATTCACAAATTCAGGAGTAAGGCAGTGGGCTACTTATTATGGGGGAGGTGGGGATGATGCTGCACATTCAATTTCAACAGATGGAGGTGGAAATGTTTTCGTGGTTGGGTATACTACTTCAACAAATTTTCCGACTCAAAATCCAGGCGCAGGTGCATATTATCAGGGAAGCAATGCGGGGTTGTTTGATGCATTTATATTGAAATTCACAAATTCAGGAGTAAGGCAGTGGGCTACTTACTATGGGGGAAGTATGGATGATGGTGCATATTCAATTTCAACAGATGGAGGCGGAAATGTTTTCGTGGCTGGGTGGACTTATTCAACTAATTTTCCGACTCAAAATCCAGGCGGAGGTGCATATTTTCAGGGAAGCAATGCGGGGGGTGAGGATGCGTTTATATTGAAATTCACGAATGCAGGAGTAAGGCAGTGGGCTACTTATTATGGGGGAGGTGGGAGTGATTATGCAAATTCAATTTCAACAGATGGAGGTGGAAATGTTTTCGTGGTTGGGTATACTAATTCAACAAATTTTCCGACCTATGATCCAGGCGGAGGTGCATA
>JBCNVI010000023.1:0-403 GCA_039630235.1 Candidatus Hydrothermales bacterium
TCTTCATAGGATGGACAGGGAATACTCAAGGACCTTGCGGAGTTTGAAAGCCTGTAATAATGAAGCCTCAGCTTTTCTTCGGATGGTCTCCACCTTATTGTTTCAAAAAGCCCCTCTCCAAAAAGAAGCGTTCGGTTATACATTCCCATATATCATAAGCCCCGGGGCGGGGCTTGAGGGTTATCTGAGGGAAGGGTTGGGTGTTCTGGCGGTTGAAGCCGGTAAAATGGGTAATTCAAGAGCATGCTTTGGTATCTGACCTGTTAGGGATTTTAGAAAGGCAACTATGTAACGGGTTTCTTCATCGGTTAGCTTTCTGTTGAGCTGTGTCTCTGCCATTATCTTTACCGCATCCTCAAGCTTCCATACACTTCCATCGTGGAAATAGGGATAAGTTCTCTCT
>JBCNVI010000023.1:413-708 GCA_039630235.1 Candidatus Hydrothermales bacterium
CCTCAGACCACCCCCACCCCGTCCCAGGTCTACGGGTATTGTGGGTTTATCTATGGTCACGTATGGAGCTGTTGCCTTCCAGTAGTCTACAAACTGACCAAACTTAAAAAAGGCGTTACCACCCAGAGCAGGACCGTTGTGGCAGGCTGCGCAGCCCACTTCCATGAAAAGCTTCAGACCCTTTTTCTCCTCAGCGGTAAGTGCCTTGGTGTTACCCTTAAGGAATTCATCAAACCTTGAGGGTGTCATGAGAGTTCTTTCAAAGGCTGCTATAGCTTTACCTACGTTTTCATAC
>JBCNVI010000023.1:718-1302 GCA_039630235.1 Candidatus Hydrothermales bacterium
GCATAGCCATTTCTATGGGGTTAAGAATGGGTCCGAGTGCTTGCTCCTCTACATCCTTTGCCCTTCCATCCCAAAACTGAGCGGTATGAAGGGCAGCATTGTATACAGTTGGGGCGTTTCTCGGACCTATAGCCCACCCGTGACCTACGGAGGTGGGAAGATTATCAACACCATAGGAAGCAAGGTTATGGCAAGTATTACAGCTAATAAGACCGCTCTTTGAAAGCCTTGGTTCGTGGTAGAGCATTCTGCCCAGCTCTATCTTTTCCCTTGTGAGGGGGTTTTGGGGGTTGTTAGCTACTTCTGGAAGTGGCTGAAAGAGCCTTCTTGCCTGTTCCAGAATCTGAGCGTCTTCATCCTTGGGTTGTTGAGCTTGGACCTTACCCTTGCTCTGGGCATAGACACCAGCACCTACAAGAGCAGTGCCTACCACTGCAGTAATCAGGAGCAGTTTCCTCATGAGACCACCTCCTTATAAGTTTTTTTAATGATGTAATAAGTGATATACATCACAGAATTAAACTATAGCACATTCGATAAGATTTTGCAACAGATATTTAGACACAAGAAGTTACTTCTCTAAA
>JBCNVI010000024.1 GCA_039630235.1 Candidatus Hydrothermales bacterium
GTATCGTTATTACCTGTGATATATTGAGAAATATCCTTTATAAATGTCTTATTTAAAGAGTCTGCTATTCCCAGTAAATTTAGTATTTTTATGGTTGTAGGTTGATTATTCCCTGACCAATATACTAAGTTTACATAAAAGGTTTCTACTGGCATAGCATTATGCACGTCAAAGCTATAGTCAAATCTTACTCTATAAGCACTTGCACCAGATTGAATAGGAATTTTGGGTGTTCTTAGAATCTCAGTTGTAGCGGAACTATTATTTCCCGCTTCATCGTCATTATAACAAGTATATTTAGAATTAAAGGAAACAGAGCCAATACATGTTCCAGCAGAATAGGTGGTGTTATGCTTTCAAAATTTTCTTGGAATATTGGTATCCATGTTTGAATAGTTGGAATATTTTCTGCTTTTGTTTCTTGAAATTTTTTTAAACTTTCATTTGACTTTTGCCATAAATATGCTATAATCAATAGCTCCATAGTTTAACTTTAGACTAAGGTCTATGCTGATTTTATCTTTTGTATTAATTCTGGTATAACTACATTTACATCCCCTACTATACCGTAGTCCGCAACTTTAAATATTGGTGCTTCGCTATCTTTGTTTATTGCAATAATATGCTTAGATGTTCTCATACCTGCCAAGTGTTGAATAGCTCCTGAAATACCAACAGCAAAATATATTAATGGAGATACCGTTTTTCCCGTTTGACCAACCTGATGTGAATGGTCTATCCAACCTGCATCTACTACAGCTTGACTTGCACCAAGTGCTGCTTTTAATCCTGTCTTTTCACTTAAAACACTAATTAGCTCTCTTAATAGCTTATGATAATTTTCTGCACTACCAAGGCCTCTACCACCAGATACTACAATATCCGCCTCAGTTACATCTATTTCCTTTGTTTCCTTTGCTTTTACTTCAATTAGCTCAATATCATCTATAATATTTTCTACCCTTAATTTTACAACTTCAGAATTATATATTGGCTCAGCTAATTTATAGCTTTTTGGTTTAATACCTATGATTTTAATCCCATCATAGTTTATCTTAAATGACCCAATTACTTTATTTGAATATATTGACTTAAGGAAATAACCATTTTCGTAGCTTTCAATATCTTCAAGGAATATAGCATCAGTTATGCCTGCTAAGTAGCTTAGTGTTTCTATTGCACTTGGTGTTGAACCGAAAAATATATATTCTATTTTTTCACTTTCTATAATTTTTTTCATTTCCGTTGCAATAATTTT
>JBCNVI010000025.1 GCA_039630235.1 Candidatus Hydrothermales bacterium
TCTCGGGCCTTGCACACACCGCCCGTCACGCCACGGAAGTCCGTCTTCCCGGAAGCCCTCAGGCTAACCCGCAAGGGAGGCAGAGGACGATGGGAAGGCTGGCAACTGGGGCGAAGTCGTAACAAGGTAGCCGTAGGGGAACCTGCGGCTGGATCACCTCCTTTATAACGGAGAACGTGTTAAAAGTTTTAGGGTCCTTCCTCCTTATTGAGCTGCCATGCCTTTGGGCCTCTAGCTCAGTCGGTTAGAGCGTGCCCCTGATAAGGGCAAGGTCGGTGGTTCAAGTCCACCGAGGCCCATTATCTGGGGCAGGTCCAAGGGGATGTAGCTCAGCGGGAGAGCGCCTGCTTTGCAAGCAGGAGGTCGTGGGTTCAAATCCCACCATCTCCATATAAAGCAGCTCTCCCTGTTATCTTGACAACTGAATAGGTTTTACCTCCTGCATGGCGTGCAAGTTTCTAAGGCTCGGGGTGGATGCCTTGGCTGTCCGAGGGGACGAAGGGCGTGCTAAGCTGCGATAAGCCGGGTGGAGGCGCAGAAAGCCATTGAGGCCCGGATGCCCGAATGGGGAAACCCAGCAGGGTGTTAAGCCCTGCTCTTTGCCGATACGGGACGAAGTAAAACCTTCTAGTAGTCCCAGGAAAGGAAATCAAACGAGACTCCCTTAGTAGCGGCGAGCGAACGGGGAAGAGCCTAAACCACGCAGGTGCCATGGTGGCAGCCTTAGCCTGCGTGGGGTCGTGGGATGCGCGCTTTAAGAGGTCTGCCAGCCTCTTGGGAAGTTACAAAGCACTTATTTAGCTAAAGTGGTCTGGAATGACCCGCCACAGAGGGTGAAAGCCCCGTAAGCGAAAAGTGAGTGCCTTCCTGCGTGCAGTCCCGAGTACTACGGCCCCCGTGAAAGGTCGTAGGAATCAGGGGGGACCTCCCTCCAAGGCTAAGTACTACGGACAGACCGATAGCGCATAGTACCGCGAGGGAAAGGTGAAAAGAACCCCGGAAGGGGAGTGAAATAGAACCTGAAACCCCGGATCCACAAGCCAGTGGAAGGGTCTATATGGCCCGACTGCGTGCCTTTTGCAGAATGAGCCAGGGAGTTGTCCTCAGCGGCAAGGTTAAGCCGTCAGGCGAAGCCGAAGCGAAAGCGAGTCCGAACAGGGCGCAAAGTCGCTGGGGGCAGGCGCGAAGCGGAACGATCTACCCATGTCCAGGGTGAAGGACGGGTAACGCCGTCTGGAGGCCCGAACGGGTCGGTGC
>JBCNVI010000026.1 GCA_039630235.1 Candidatus Hydrothermales bacterium
GTTCTTGAAACGATACTTGAAAAGCTCTTTGGCATATCAAGAAAAGGTGTAGCAGAGGTAGATCCTGCAACAAGATTTTATGTCCTCTGGAGATATACATATGGCAAAATGGAAGTTGACGCTGGAGAAGCTATTGTTTTTGCCTATCCTCAAGGTGTTGAGCTTGATGGTCCTTTAGGACTTTCATCGGGTAAGAATCCTCTTTTGGAAAAGAAAAAGAATAAATATAGGCTAAGAGATTATTCGGAAAGAGGTAAAGATGAAAAGTTGGGCTTGGATGGTAAATCAACTATTGATGTTTTACATAGGCTTCTTTGGTTATTAGAAAACGAAGCATACAAGATACCCGAATATTTAACTCAAGCAATGCCAAATTATGAGCTACTAAAACTTACAGCCCAAGCACTCGCTGGAACATCTTTAGAAGGAAGTGAAAAGCTTATTTCTACTACATCCGATGAAAAAAATATGGCTTCAAGATTATTAGCAAACTGGAAAAATATAATAATTGAAAACACATTATTTGGGAGGTAAGTTATATGAGCATAAAATCTTGGACTGAAGTAGTTAGATTACATCCGGATGTAGAATCAGAGGATACCCCAATTGCAACATATGCAATAGATTTGGGAGCCATTGTTGAAGGAGATCCAAATGTTCCACCTACTTATAAAGACCCTTATTCCTTTTTCCGAGCAACTTATTTGACAAAGGATATGAGAGTTCTAATTGAAGAAGTGTATTATAGACTTTCTGGTAAGGAAGGAAACAGAGTATTACAGCTCAGATCTCCCTTTGGTGGCGGGAAATCACATACTCTTGCTACATTGTATTATGCGTTGAGAAACCGCAAAGAGCTTGAGATATCATTTCCTGAGATGAAAAGCTTACCGAAGATAGAGAATGTAAGAATTGCCGTATTTGACGGAGAAAAATTTGATGCTCTGAATGGGAAAAAGGTAAACGGTAATACAATCCAAACAATCTGGGGTTATATTGCTTGGCAGTTAGGCGAATATAAATTATTAAAAGAGCATGACCAAAAAAGAGTTGCTCCTGGCGGCGATCTAATAAAGAGAATGCTTGGTGAAAAACCTGTGCTAATAATTCTTGATGAAGTCTCACGATATCTGGAAAAATCAATGGCTGTTAAAGTTGAGGATTCTACGCTTTACAGACAAGTTTTGGATTTCATGCAAACCATAACTACA
>JBCNVI010000028.1 GCA_039630235.1 Candidatus Hydrothermales bacterium
TTGACCTGCGGCTGCAAGCCATATCCTCGCATCATCAAGCTTTGAAAAATCAGGATTCCAAATAAAAGCAAAACCACTTTCAACGCTTCGCTCCGGATAGTTCACCGGATCAGGTGTCCCAAGAGTTATGACTCTTATAACAAGTATAACAGCAAAAAGGAAAAGCATCGGCATAGCTATTTTTGCGAACACCTCAATCCCTCTTGAAATACCACGGTAAAGAATAAAAAAGTTAAGGAAAAGAGTTAAACACATGAAAAAGTAAGCTGGAAGGATGCTCTGGAAATAATTTTTCTCTATACCTTGATAGCTATGCAAAAAACTTCTCATAGCTTCAAATGTCGTCTCACCAAAATAAGCTTTTGTAATTGAAAAGAAACTAAAAGCAAGAGTCCACGATTCAATATATGTGTAATAGATCATTATAACTGTTGAAATGAAAAGCCCGAGGGCACCCAAATACTTTGAAATTGGAGCTTTCCACATAGAATCAAACATTCCTGGCGCACTTCCGTGTCCGAATTTTCCTCCATATCTTCCAATAGCCCATTCAACCCACATAAGAGGTATTCCAAGCAAAAGGAAGGCAACGAAATACGGGATCATAAATGCTCCCCCTCCATTTTGTGCAGCTTGGACTGGAAACCTAAGGAAGTTTCCGAGTCCAACTGCATTTCCTGCCATTGCAAGTATTAACCCAATTCTCGTCCCCCAGCGCTCTCTTTTAGTCATTACGCCTCCTTGTGGAATTAGTTTTTAATTTTTCCAGAGAATTTACAAACTTTTCCCCACCAGCTTTTTCAACTCTCACTTTTTAAAATTCTTGCAGCGTCCTTAGCAAAATATGTTAAGATCAAATCAGCACCTGCTCTTTTTATCGCTGTTAATGTCTCAATCATTATTCGCTGCTCATCTATCCATCCATTTAAAGCTGCAGCTTTTATCATTGAATATTCACCACTAACTTGATATGCTGCAATTGGAACCTTAAATTCCTGCTTTGCCCTGTAAATTACATCAAGATAAGCAAGCGCTGGTTTAACCATAACTATATCCGCTCCCTCTTGAATGTCAAGTGCAATTTCCCTCATCGCTTCATCCGAATTAGCTGGATTCATTTG
>JBCNVI010000029.1 GCA_039630235.1 Candidatus Hydrothermales bacterium
TAGCTGGTGGTCTGGGATTCTTTCCCTCTCGCCTGCGGAGTTTATCCCCCGAAGGCTGACTCCCAGGCATCACTTATAGGGATTCGGAGTTTGCCTGAGCTACCTACCAGAAGCAGATAGCTCAAACAGTGCTCTACCCCCTATAAGCTAACCTGAGGCTATACCTAGATATATATCGGGTAGAACCAGCTATAACATCCTTCCGATAGCATTTCACTCCTACCCCCACATCATCCGAGGATTTTTCACCATCCATCGGTTCGGGCCTCCAGCTCGTGTTACCGAGCTTTCACCCTGCCCAGGGGTAGCTCACCCGGATTCGGGTCTGTTGATGCTGACTAAACGCCCTATTCGGACTCGGTTTCCCTACGGCTTCGCTCCAAAGGAGCTTAGCCTCGCCAGCACCAACAAGTCCCGGGCTCATGTTGCAAAAGGCACGCCACCATCCATCCAAAAGGATGGACTGTGACTGATTATAAGTGGTAGGTTTCAGGTTCTATTTCACTCCCCTTCCCGGGGTTCTTTTCACCTTTCCCTCACGGTACTTAGTCCACTATCGGTCAGGGAGTAGTATTTAGCCTTAGGCGGTGGTCCGCCCAGATTCCTTCAGGGTTCCACGTGCCCCGAAGTACTCGGGAAGTAGAACCAGGAAGACAGAGCCTTTTTGCCTACGGGACTATCACCCTCTATGGTTTCTCTTTCCAGAGAATTCGGCTAAGGCTCTGTTTTGTAACTTCCTGAGGTGTCCGTGGTCACCTCCGTTCTACCCCCACTACCCCACTGTCGCAACGCCCACGGGCTTTTGCACGACAGTAGTTTAGGCTCTACCCCTTTCGCTCGCCGCTACTTAGGGTATCGATGTCTCTTTCTTTTCCTCCTGGTACTGAGATGTTTCACTTCCCAGGGTATCGCCTCGTATGGGTACTTGGCTTAAGCCTTCCCCATACGATAATCTCCCTTATCAGGAGATTGGGTTTCCCCATTCGGGCATCTCGGGATCAAAGCCCATATGCGGCTACCCCAAGCTTATCGCAGCTTATCACGCCCTTCATCGCCTCTCCCTGCCGAGGCATCCACCTACCACCCTTAGTAGCTTGGTTGCCTCTTAAATAATACT
>JBCNVI010000030.1:0-799 GCA_039630235.1 Candidatus Hydrothermales bacterium
AATCAACTGCTAAGGGCCTTGAGCTCAGGCGGTTAGAGCGTACCCCTGATAAGGGTAAGGTCAGTGGTTCAAGTCCACTAAGGCCCATATGGATTGGGGACGTAGCTCAGATGGGAGAGCATCTGCTTTGCACGCAGAGGGTCAGGGGTTCAAGTCCCCTCGTCTCCATAGAAGAATAGAGCAAGACCTTGGCAACTGAATAAGAGAGAATCCTGGTAGGTAGAAGAAAAGGCCAAGCTGCTAAGGGTCCACGGTGGATGCCTCGGCAGTCAGAAGGGAAGAAGGGCGTGGCAAGCTGCGATAAGCCTCGGGGAGCCGCAAGCGGGCTGTGATCCGAGGATACCCGAATGGGGAAACCCACCAGCCCATAGGCTGGTATCCCTACCAAGGGAGCCTAACCGGGCGAAGTAAAACCTTTTAGTAGCCCGAGGAAAAGAAATCGAAAGAGATTCCCTCAGTAGCGGCGAGCGAAAGGGGAAGAGCCTAAACCGGTGTGGTGCCATGGTGGTAGCCTTAGCCACATCGGGGTAGAGGGACAAAGCCGGAAGGAGCTACCACTCCTTCGGGGAGTTACAAAGTTATCTGATAGCAGAATCAGCTGGAAAGCTGAGCCACAGAAGGTGAAAGCCCTGTATGCGAAATCAGATAACCTCCCTGGGTTTTGTTCCCGAGTACCACTGCCCCCGTGAAAGGTAGTGGGAATCTGCCCAGACCACTGGGTAAGGCTAAATATTCCTGACTGACCGATAGCGCATAGTACCGCGAGGGAAAGGTGAAAAGAACTCCGGAAGGAGAGTGA
>JBCNVI010000030.1:809-1079 GCA_039630235.1 Candidatus Hydrothermales bacterium
AACCGTGGATCTACAAGCCAGTGGAAGGACTATATAAGTCCGACTGCGTGCCTCTTGGAAAATGAGCCAGGGAGTTGTGGTATGGGGCAAGCTTAAGCCGATAGGCGTAGGCGTAGGGAAACCGAGTCCGAATAGGGCGATATAGTCCCATGCTGCAGACGCGAAGCGGAACGATCTATCCATGCCCAAGGTGAAGGACGGGTAACACCGTCTGGAGGCCTGAACCAATCGGTGCTGCAACACAGTTGGATGAGGTGTGGATAGGGGTGA
>JBCNVI010000031.1 GCA_039630235.1 Candidatus Hydrothermales bacterium
TCTCGCTATAATGGGGAGGCCCGGGGGATGGAGGCTGACGCTCGAAGCCGGGCGCGGAGCTCGGAGGCGGGGGCCAGCGGCCATCCGCTGGCGGGCCGGAACGCAGATAGCGGCCCGTCAAGGAAGGACCGGGCACGAGTGTGCGGAAAGCCCGGAGAGCACCTTAACAACCGAACAGGGCGTGAGACGAAGTCGAAACACAACGCGGGCAGCTCGGGAAACGGGTTCTCCGCGTCGCGTGTAAGCGAGTAAGGGCATGTGGTGGATGCCTTGGCGCCAGGGGCCGATGAAGGGCGCGGCACACTGCGAAAAGCCTCGGGGAGCCGTGTGCGGGCGCGATGACCCGGGGGTGCCCGAATGGGGAAACCCGCCTGGGGTGAACCCCAGGCATCCGTGGCTGAACCCATAGGCCACGGAGGGGCACGGGGGGAACTGAAACATCTTAGTACCCCCAGGAAAAGAAATCAACCGAGATTCCCTTAGTAGCGGCGAGCGAACGGGGAAGAGCCTAAACCCACAGGGTGCAAAAGCCCGAGGGCGTTGCCCTGTGGGGGTCGTGGGACCCATCCGGAGGCGGCCTCGGACGTCTCAGGGAGTGACCAAACCTTGGCCTAGCCGAAGCGGTCTGGAAAGGCCCGCCATAGAGGGTGATAGCCCCGTAGGCAAAAGGTCGAAGGTCTCCCGGGGATGGGATCCCGAGTACCACGGCCCACGGGGAAGGTCGTGGGAAGCAGGGGGGACCACCCTCCAAGGCTAAATACCCCTGGCGACCGATAGCGAACCAGTACCGTGAGGGAAAGGTGAAAAGAACCCCGGTGAGGGGAGTGAAACAGAACCTGAAACCGCATGCCTACAAGCGGTCCGAGGGCTATGGCCCCCTCGGGGGCAATGCCTGAGGGCGTGCCTTTTGGAGAATGAGCCGGCGAGTTACTCTCAGTGGCGAAGGCTAAGGGGG
>JBCNVI010000032.1 GCA_039630235.1 Candidatus Hydrothermales bacterium
ATATCTACCTACAATAGAACACTTGCGTTTTTAAAAATAGTAGACGAACCCAAAGGAGGAAGCAAAATTTTTAATAAATTAGAAAGTAAGATAGAAATAGTAAATCTTAATTTTTCACATAGAAATCATAAAACACTTAAAAATATAAACTTAACGATAAATAAAGGCGAGAAGATTGCTATAGTTGGACCATCAGGTGCAGGTAAAACAACACTTATTGAAACTATAGCGGGCTTATTAAAACCTACTTCTGGAAATATTTTAATAGATGGAATAGAATTATGGGAATACAATATAAATAGTTATAGAAGTAAAATAGCATTTGTGCCACAAGAACCATTTTTATTTGAAGGAACTATATATGAAAACTTAACTCTTGGTGAGAATATAGAATTAGAAAAGATAAAATATGCATGTAAATTAGCTAATATTAGTGATTTTATAGAAAGTTTACCAAATGGATATTTTTATAAATTAACTGAAGGGGGATTAAATGTTTCTGGAGGTCAAAGACAAAAATTAACTATCGCCCGCGCTATATTAAGAAATCCTGAAATTATATTACTTGATGAACCTACAAGCAATATTGATATTGAAAGCGAAGAAAAAATTATAAAAGCATTAGAAACTTTTTTAGTTGACAAAACCGCAATAATAATTACACATAGATTAAGTTTATTAAATCTTGTTTCAAAAATTGTAGTTATGAAAGATGGAACAATCTTAAATATAGGCAAACATCGGGAGCTTTATGACAGGTGCGAAATCTACAGAAGTATTGTAGAAAAGCAATTTAATTTGACGATTTGAACTATTACTTTTTGAGCTTTAAAATTTTCATGCTTAACAACTAGCTGTATGGAAGTTGGGTAATATACCTCAGAGGTCTTAAAAAATCTTTTATGGAGGGTTTGATCCTGGCTCAGGGTTAACGCTAGTAGCGTGCCTTAG
>JBCNVI010000033.1:0-612 GCA_039630235.1 Candidatus Hydrothermales bacterium
AGGTGCGGCTGGATCACCTCCTTTCTGAAGGAGCTAAAGGGTCTTGTTGACTACCCCATACAAAAAAGGGGTAAAGGTTAGGGATTGTAATGTAGTAAGGGCCTGTAATGGATGGCTCGGTGCAAGACGCCGATGAAGGACGGCTCCAAACCGCCGAAATGATCGGGGAGTGGGTAAGGACACTATGATCCGGTCGTTTCCGAATGGGGCAACCCACGCCATAGCGCGTGCCCCGAATAAGGGCGGGAACCGGGCGAAGTGAAACATCTCAGTAGCCCGAGGAAAAGAAATCAAAATGAGATTCCCTTAGTAGCGGCGAGCGAATAGGGAAAAGCCCAAACTGCTGTTGTGTCAAGCCGGCAGGTGTTGCAACAGCAGGGTTGTGGGATGTCAGTGGAGAAGGCTGCCGACTTCTCGTGCTCGAGATTGTTCTAGCCGAAATGGTTTGGAATGGCCTACCAGAGAGGGTGAGAGTCCCGTAGGCAAAAGAACATTCCAAGAGCATGGCTGGCAATCCCAAGTAGCGTGGGCCACGTGGAAGCCTGCGTGAATCAGGGGGGACCATCCTCCAAGGCTAAATACGTCTTGCGACCGATAGCGAACAAGTACCGT
>JBCNVI010000033.1:625-930 GCA_039630235.1 Candidatus Hydrothermales bacterium
GAAAGCTGAAAAGAACCCCGGGAGGGGAGTGAAATAGAACCTGAAATTGCAGGCCTACAAACCGTTCGAGGGTTTGCTACGGGATGGTAGTGACCTGAGAGCGTGCCTTTTGCCTAATGAGCCTGCGAGTTGTCGTCGGTGGCGAGGTTAAGGGGTGTTATACCCGGAGCCGTAGCGAAAGCGAATGGTCTGAATAGGGCCAATTAGTCACTGACGGCAGACCCGAAACGGGACGATCTATCCCTGCCCAGTGTGAACGACGGCAAAAACCGTCGGGAGGCGCGAACGGGTCGGTGTTGCAAAAC
>JBCNVI010000034.1 GCA_039630235.1 Candidatus Hydrothermales bacterium
GTCGGAACTTAGGGGGGAAGGTCAGATCCTCTAGGCCTCCTCCCCCCCTTGACAGGGGTCTTTAGGTCTGGTACTTTTTTCTTTGCGCTGCCTGGGAGGCGGCGGGGGATCTTGAAAGCTGGGGTGGCGAGTGATGCGGTTGTGAGCCGTACGGCAGTGCGGCTCTGTAGGGTCAAGATGCTAAGGGCCCACGGTGGATGCCTTGGCACCCGAGCCGATGAAGGACGTGGCTACCTGCGATAAGCCAGGGGGAGCCGGTAGCGGGCGCAGATCCCTGGATGTCCGAATGGGGGAACCCGGCCTGTGGGAACACAGGTCACCGCCGTTTGGCGGGGGGAACCTGGGGAACTGAAACATCTCAGTACCCAGAGGAGAGGAAAGCGAAAGCGACTCCCTGAGTAGCGGCGAGCGAAAGGGGAAGAGCCTAAACCGTCCGGCTTGTCCGGGCGGGGTTGTGGGGCCCTCGGATACCGAATCCCTGGTCTAGCCGAAGCTGTTGGGAAGCAGCGCCAGAGAAGGTGAAAGCCCTGTAGGCGAAAGGCTTAAGGGATAGGTGAGGGTACCCGAGTACCCTGTGGTTCGTGGAGCCATGGGGGAATCTGGGCGGACCACCGCCTAAGGCTAAGTACTCCGGGTGACCGATAGTGGACCAGTACCGTGAGGGAAAGGTGAAAAGAACCCCGGGAGGGGAGTGAAATAGAGCCTGAAACCGTGGGCTTACAAGCAGTCGCGGCCCCTTTGCGGGTTGCGGCGTGCCTATTGAAGCATGAGCCGGCGACTCACGGTCGTGGGCGAGCTTAAGCCGTTGAGGCGGAGGCGTAGGGAAACCGAGTCCGAAGAGGGCGTTTAGTCCGCGGCCGTGGACCCGAAACCGGGTGAGCTAGCCCTGGCCAGGGTGAAGCTGGGGTGAAA
>JBCNVI010000035.1 GCA_039630235.1 Candidatus Hydrothermales bacterium
CTTCTTACCATTATGTACCTTAAAACTCGATTTCTAATCCTTCTTGCATTATCCTTAACTATGTTAAGATATTTTTTATAATTCTTACTTCGATCAACTTCCCCGAGTTTTCTTTCCATTTCTTTAAAAAATGCTTCAAGGTCAGGAATCCCTGGAATGTTACTCTTTTTAGGTGGTTGGAATAGCTTTATCTGGTTTAAGATATCCCTTGGTGAATTATTGTAAGGAGTAGCTGAAACAAGTATTACTCTCTTACCTCGACATATCTGGGATACTTTTTCATAGCTGATAGTTGATTCGTTCCGAAAACGATGGGATTCGTCAATAACTATATTTTTGTATTCTTCTTTGTATTCTTCACTTTCTGCATACTCCATCGCTTCCTCAAGTTTTCCAGTAGAAACAAATTTAGCACGAATATTAAAATCAGAAAAAACATTAGGCCAGGAACCAGGATTATTTTCGTTAAGAAGTGCAGGCGGTGCAATAACGATTGTTTTTCCATCAAGTTGACTTATAAGCATAGCAACAGTATAAGTTTTGCCTAATCCTACTACATCTGAGATGAAAACTCCTCCGTATTCTTCCAAAATTTTTTTAGCATTCAAAACAGCCTGCTCTTGATAGGCTAATCGTTTAAAGTTCTCAGGGAAATTTTCATCTAATAATTTACCTTTTGGATTCAATTCGTCTTTGAAATATTCATATAAAAATTTCAGATAAAGCTTATATGGCGTAATATCCGATTTTAGCCAGGTTTTCTCGTTTAGTATTTGAACAAACTTTTCTGATACATCTACCGCATCTTCCCATAATTCATTGAATTTTCTTAATGCAAACTCATAATCAGAAGGATTTCTTAGCTCAACATTAAATTCAAGGTTATCCCTAAGCCCAGCCATAGTGAAAT
>JBCNVI010000036.1 GCA_039630235.1 Candidatus Hydrothermales bacterium
CACTCTTCATATCATCTACTAATATCTTTCCCTCTTTTATAAGAATCACTCTATGAGCAAGTTTTTCTAGCTCTCCCAAATCATGAGAGGTCAATATTACGCTTTTTCCTTTCTGATTTAAATCAAGAATTAATTCTCTCATATTTTTTCGAGAAATAGGATCAAGCCCACTCATAGGTTCATCCAAAACTAAGAGATCTGGATTTTTCAAAAGAGCTAAAAGAAAACTTAGTTTTCTTTTTGTCCCTTTAGAATAAGTATAGACCTTTTGAGACAGAAAATCTAAAATTCCTAACTTCTCTGCATAAACTTCAATATCATTTTTTTCTACTCCTCTTCCAAGAAGTTCAGCATATATCTTTATATTCTCCCATCCTGAATACTTTTCCCATAAAAGATCTTTCTCAAGCATTACAGAGATGATTAAATTATTAACCTTTTCTATATTCCCAGAAGTAACATTGAATATCCCTGTTAAACAGCGAAGAATAGTAGTCTTTCCTGCTCCATTTGGACCCAAAAGTGCTGTAATCTCTCCTCTTACTATATCAAAGGAAATATTTTTTAAAATTTTCTTTCCATTTATTTCTTTTGAAAGATTTCTAATAGAAATGAGTTTTTCAGAAATTCTTTTCTCCATACACATTTGTCTTCTCCTTCCCCATATGCTTTCATTAAACCTCTAACTAGACAATTATTGCAAAACCACAAATTTTCGCATTCTTTACATATTCTTTTATTTGGTGCAGGAATTTGAGAAATAATTTCGAAATACATCGAATAAGTTTGTAAAAAATTCTTTAAAGAGTTCCCAGAAAACTTTAAATTGCCTATACTCATATCTGACATTTGGCAAATTTTAACATCAAGATTAGGAGAGAGAGTTATGCCAGATCTTCCAACACCAC
>JBCNVI010000037.1 GCA_039630235.1 Candidatus Hydrothermales bacterium
ATCAGGTTGTTCTCTGAGTCAATACTCACATATTCCCCACTTACTCCGTTACGGTTTTCGTCCTTTTTTAGCACCTCGTATATGGCATCAAAGGAGCCTACATCAGACCAGTAGAGCTCCATAGGAATAACCACAGCCTTTTCTGTTTTTTCCATAATCGCATAATCTATGGAAATATCTGGCATTTTTCCAAAGTCTTCCTTTACCTCCTCAAATTTTTTGCCTTCTACCTGATTATAAATCTCCTCGCAATGAAGCCTCAGTTCTTTAAAAAAGGTCTTGGGCGTAAAGCAAAACATACCGCTGTTCCAGAAAAAGTTTGGCTGGGATATATACTCTTCCGCTTTTTTTAAAGATGGCTTTTCGTGAAATCTTCTTACCGCGTAACAACCTTCTGAGCCATTCCCTATTTCTGCTTCTATATAACCATAACCCGTCTCAGGTCTTGTAGGTTTTACACCAAAAGTGACTATGTATCCATCTCTGGCTGATTCTTGCGCTTTTTTCGCTACCTGCACAAACTTTTCAAGAGGTGATATTATGTGGTCTGAGGGTAGCACTATAACAGGTTCTTCCTCTTCCACAAGCCCTTTTTCCATCATATATACCAGACCAAAGGCTATAGCAGGTGCTGTATTCTTTCTAACAGGCTCTAAAACTATATGCTTAGGTTCAACACCAGTGAGTTCTCTTACTTGGTTTTTTATGTAATACAAATAGTCTTTGTTTGAAAGAAAAATCACATGCTCCAGAAGATGAGATACAGACAGAGCTCTCTCCACAGTTTTCTGTAGTAAACTCTTACCATCAAAAATTTTTAAAAATTGCTTAGGGTACCTATCTCTTGATAGCGGAAAAAGTCTTGTTCCACTGCCACCTGATAGTATAAGGGTTTTCA
>JBCNVI010000038.1 GCA_039630235.1 Candidatus Hydrothermales bacterium
GGAACCAATTTTTCCTCTTTCTCTCTTACGAGCAACAAGGAAAATGCTTGAAGCAAGAGCGGAAGAACCTATTTCTAGAAGCCTACCTGGTCTTTCAGTATGGATAGGCCAAGCTTCCTGAATTACAAATCCTGATTTTCTTAAAGCCTCTACAAGAGTTGACCAGCCAGCGGTTGTTTTATGTGCATAGATTAGAACCATAGGAGAGTTTGGTTTTAGGACTCTCCATGCTTCTCCAAGAGATTTTTCCATCATCTCTTCATAAAACCTTCTTGCTTTTTCCCTGCTTCCATGTCTTTTAGCGTCAGCAATAATTTCTTTTTTCTTTGGTGTAAGCTCTCCTGAGAAATGCTCTGGATAAAGATGTCCTATAGAGCGCTTAAGCCAGACATAGAAAAAGTCAGACAAGGCAGCATAGGAGATATTGTCATAATAGGGTGGGTCAGTAATAATAGCATCAAAAAAGTTATTAGTATATGGTAGTTCTGTGGCCGAAGCACGTATAATATCCTTTTGTACACTTATATTTTTTGATGAATACTCTTTTATGACATAAGTTGTCCAACGCAATATGGTGCTCCATCCTTCCAAAGATGTAATGGTATTTATCTCAGAAAAATCCCATGTCATTGGAATGGCTTGTCTTGAAAATGTTGCAGTAGTTACCTCCCAATTATTTTGCCATCGACAAACTGTGGATAAAAAATTAGAAAGATAAGAGTGAATTAGTGCCAAAAATGTAACAATCGCTTTTATTAAATTTTCCTCATACCCAATATTTCTTAACACTTCTTCAATCCTTCTTACCCACTTTGTAAAAGTCAAAAGTGCAAGGAGTTGGCGGGGAGTGAAAAGTTCATACCATTTTGAGATACC
>JBCNVI010000039.1 GCA_039630235.1 Candidatus Hydrothermales bacterium
CGTTCTATAGCTACCGCATTTTTTATAACACTCTTGAACTATATTAAAAAGCTCTTTTTTTCCAACAACGCAATTTTTAAATCTAAGCTCTTCTGGTAAAATCTCATTAAAAATAATCCTTCCAACCGAAGTATAACTTTCCCATTTAGAAGGATCTTTTAAATTTTCTTCTTTTATCTCAGTTATTCCATATACTTTTATTTTTGCATTCAAATTAATATAACCCTGAGTATATGCATATAAAGCTTCCTGTGGTGAACTAAAAATAAATCCTTCACCTTTTTCTCCACGTTTTATAGATGTTAAATAACTAACACCTAACACAATATCTTGTGTGGGCCCAATGAGTGGTTTCCCGTTAGCAGGTGAAAATAAATTATGATAAGACATTATCAATAACCTTGCTTCCGCTAAAGCTTCTAAGGTTAAAGGCACATATACTGCCATCTGATCGCCGTCAAAATCAGCATTAAATGGTGCACACACCATTGGATGAATTTTTATAGCTTTGCCTTCAATCAATACAGGTTCAAAAGCTTCTATACTGGGTCTATGTAAAGTAGGAGCTCTGTTTAACAACACAGGATGGTGTTTGATTATTTCTTCTAATATATCCCATACTTCAGGAGTCCTTTTTTCGATTATTAATTTCGCTTTTCTAAGAGTCACATTATACTTTTTCATTATCTTATATAGAAGATAAGGTTTAAATAATTCAAGAGCCATCTCTTTGGGTATACCACATTGATATAATTTAAGTTCTGGGCCAACTACAATAACACTCCTTCCTGAATAGTCCACTCTTTTGCCTAACAAGTTTTGTCTAAACCTGCCTTGTT
>JBCNVI010000040.1 GCA_039630235.1 Candidatus Hydrothermales bacterium
ACAAAATCTACTCCTCCGCCTGATAGTTTAACTATAACTGGGAAGTAAAGATTATTTGCCTTTATGATTTTAAATATGAGAGGTGATGCCCATCTATCAGAAAGCCTTGAATCACCTGAATCTTCTCTACGATAAGGAACTATTCTTACTTTAGACCCTGAATGCATAACAGGCATACCAAAAGCTGCTGTTTCGAAAACTAGGTTTTTTTTATCTTCTCTAAACTTCTTATAATTTTCTCCTAAAAAATTTAAAGCTTCTTTCCAATTATTCTTAGATTCAAATATGAGAATTTTGGATCCTCTTAGAATTGAATATTTTTGTGTTCCGCTTCCTTGTTGACAAATGTTTTTTACTATATCCATATTATGCTTAATGAACTCTTTAAGCTCCCTCTTGTCATTAGCATGACAAATAAACTTTATTTCATTAATTTTTTCACCTTGAAACTCTAAAACTTCGATATTGCCTCCTCCTCTTCTTGCTCTTGTTCCAAATCCTCCTAGATAAATTGCAAGCCAAAGCGAAGCAGCTCCATTAAGAAAAGCTTGTTGGGTATGAGAAGAAAGATTAAGTAAAAATTGAGTTACATCAGGTTTAAAATATTGTCTTAATTTTAGTAAAAAAGTGGAATAGTATAGATATTCTAATCCTTTAAAACTATCTATTTCTGACTTTATATTATCTCCAATATCAGAACGTTCTTTTTCTATTCTTATCCTAACTTTACTTCTTTCTTCTCCTCTTTCTGTACCACCAAAAATCTCAGCTTCTTCCTTTCTTAATTTATCTATATCATCCTCACCCTTAATA
>JBCNVI010000041.1 GCA_039630235.1 Candidatus Hydrothermales bacterium
TTAAAGTCATATGAAGAAAAAAGTTTTGTGTATCAGGGTAACTATATTCCTGACCCTTTTAAACTATATATAGCTTCCTTAGAAAGGATAGGCAAATATACTCATGATAAAAAAGAGATAGATCTACTCATCGTCCGGCTTAAGAAAGAAACCTCGCTTGAACGAGCGAGAGCAATGCAGAGGAATTTTATAGCTTGGCATTTAAATTTAAAAGGTAGCAGGGATAGTAAATTAAAAGGCGCAGCACTTGTCGCTTTTGTATCTCCCACTTCAGAGGATTGGCGTTTTTCTCTTGTAAAAGTAGACTATAGCTTTGAAAAAACACAAGCTGGAGAAATAAAGAATAAAGATGAGTTTACACCAGCGAGGAGATTTTCGTTTTTAGTTGGAAAAAATGAAAAAAGTCATACTGCACAAAGTAGGTTTTTGCCTATCCTTGAAGATGATGAGAGGAAACCTACCCTTGAAGATTTAGAAGAAGCCTTTAATGTTGAAGTTGTAACAAAAGAGTTTTTTGAAAAATATAGAGATCTATTCATAAGAACAAAGCTGGAACTTGACAGAATTTTGGATAAAGACACCAAAGTAAAGAGCGAATTCGAAAGCAAAAATATAAATACAGTTGATTTTGCTAAAAAATTGTTAGGTCAAATTGTTTTCCTTTACTTTTTACAGAAAAAGGGTTGGCTTGGAGTAGAAAAGGGTAAACCATGGGGTACAGGACCAAAAAATTTCATGAGAAGACTATTTAACAAAGAATTTGGAGGCTACCAAAACTTCTACAACGACGTCCTTGAACCTCTTTTC
>JBCNVI010000042.1 GCA_039630235.1 Candidatus Hydrothermales bacterium
ACCCAGCCACGAAAACATTTCCACCTCCATCTGTTGAAATTGAATATGCCCGATCACTCCCACTTCCCCCATAATAAGTAGCCCACTGCCTTACTCCTGAATTCGTGAATTTCAATATAAATGCATCATCACCCCCCGCATTGCTTCCCTGATAATATGCACCTGCGCCTGGATTATAGGTCGGAAAATTTGTTGAAGTAGTCCATCCAGCCACGAAAACATTTCCACCTACATCTGTTGAAATTGAATTTGCAAAATCATACCCACCTCCCCCATAATAAGTAGCCCACTGCCTTACTCCTGAATTCGTGAATTTCAATATAAATGCATCAACAACCCCCGCAAAGCCCTGAAAATATGCACCTCCGCCTGGATTATAGGTCGGAAAATTAGCTGAAAAAGTAAACCCAACCACGAAAACATTTCCACCTACATCTGTTGAAATTGAATATGCAACATCACCACTACTTCCCCCATAATAAGTAGCCCACTGCCTTACTCCTGAATTCGTGAATTTCAATATAAATGCATCATCAACCCCCGCATTGCTTCCCTGATAATATGCACCTCCGCCTGGATTATAGGTCGGAAAATTTGTTGAATTAGTCCACCCAGCCACGAAAACATTTCCACCTACATCTGTTGAAATTGAATTTGCCCAATCATCCCCACTTCCCCCATAATAAGTAGCCCACTGCCTTACTCCTGAATTCGTGAATTTCAATATAAATGCATCAACACCCCCCGCATTGCTTCCCTGAAAATATGCACCTGCGCCTGGATTTTGAGTCGGAAAATTTGTTGAAG
>JBCNVI010000043.1 GCA_039630235.1 Candidatus Hydrothermales bacterium
TTGATGCATTTATATTGAAATTCACAAATTCAGGAGTAAGGCAGTGGGCTACTTATTATGGGGGAGGTGGGGATGATGGTGCACGTTCAATTTCAACAGATGGAGGTGGAAATGTTTTCGTGGTTGGGTATACTAATTCAACTAATTTTCCGACCTATAATCCAGGCGGAGGTGCATATTTTCAGGGAAGCAATGCGGGGGGTTGGGATGCATTTATATTGAAATTCACGAATGCAGGAGTAAGGCAGTGGGCTACTTATTATGGGGGAAATGGGAATGACGTTGCATATTCAATTTCAACGGATGCGAGTGGAAATGTTTTCGTGGCTGGGTATACTACTTCAACAAATTTTCCGACCTATGATCTAGGCGAAGGAGCATATTTTCAGGGAAGCAATGCGGGGGGTGTTGATGGATTTATATTGAAATTTACAAATTCAGGAGTAAGGCAGTGGGCTACTTATTATGGGGGAAGTGGGCATGATTATGCAAATTCAATTTCAACAGATGTAGGTGGAAATGTTTTCGTTGTTGGGTATACTGCTTCAACAAATTTTCCGACCTATAATCCAGGCGGAGGTGCGTATTTTCAGGGAAGCAATGCGGGGGGTTGGGATGCATTTATATTGAAATTCACGAATGCAGGAGTAAGGCAGTGGGCTACTTATTATGGAGGAAATGAGAGTGATTATGCAAATTCAATTTCAACAGATGGAGGTGGAAATGTTTTCGTTGTTGGGTATACTGCTTCAACAAATTTTCCGACTCAAAATCCAGGCGGAGGTGCATATTTTCAGGGAAGCAATG
>JBCNVI010000044.1 GCA_039630235.1 Candidatus Hydrothermales bacterium
TAACTTACATCGTTCCAATGTTGTAATAAACTATGACATTCCATGGAATCCGACAAAAATAATTCAAAGAGTGGGAAGGATAAATCGTATAGATACGCCATTTGATAAAATTTATACATTTAACTTCTTTCCGACAGAGCAAGCAGATTCTGAAATTAAGCTTAAAAAAATTGCCCGCTCAAAGGTAGAAGCATTTTTAACTCTTCTTGGAGGCGATTCGGCTATTCTTACAGAAGGAGAACCGGTAGGTTCCCATAAGTTGTTTGGCAAACTTTTATTGAAGAAAACAATAACTGAAGAAGATGAGGTTGAGGAAAGCGAGCTCCAATATTTTAAAGATATTAAAGATGTTATGGATAAAGAAAAAGGTCTTTTTGATGAGATAAAGCGCCTTCCTAAGAAGGCTCGTTCTGCAAAGGTATTTAATGAAAGCTTAAAAGAAATTGCAAAGCCAAATTCCTTAATAACATTTTTCAGAAAAGGTAAGCTGATGAAATTCTTCCTATCTAACAAAGAGGGAACATTTGAACTTGATTTTATTACAGCGGCGAAAATTCTTAAAACCTCTTCAGATGAAAATGAGAAAAAAACAAAACTTCCCCTTGAAGAATATTATGAACTCCTTAATAAAAATAAAGCTGCATTTTTCGATGCTACCGTTGAGGAGTTGATTGAGACAGAAAGAAGAGGTGGTTCTAATAATAGAATAAAGTTATTAAAAATTCTTACAGTCATACAAAAAAATAGCGGACAGTTAACTGAGGATCAGGAAAAATATCTAAGTGAAG
>JBCNVI010000045.1 GCA_039630235.1 Candidatus Hydrothermales bacterium
TGATGCATTTATATTGAAATTCACGAATGCAGGAGTAAGGCAGTGGGCTACTTATTATGGGGGAAGTGGGAATGAGTATACATATTCAATTTCAATAGATGGAGGCGGAAATGTTTTCGTGGCTGGGGGGACTAATTCAACAAATTTTCCGACCTATAATCCAGGCGGAGGAGCATATTTTCAGGGAAGCAATGCTGGGGGTGCTGATGCATTTATATTGAAATTCACGAATGCAGGAGTAAGGCAGTGGGCTACTTATTATGGGGGAAGTGGGGGTGATGCTGCACTTTCAATTTCAACAGATGCGAGTGGAAATGTTTTCGTGGCTGGGGAGACTAATTCAGCTAATTTTCCGACCTATAATCCAGGCGGAGGAGCATATTTTCAGGGAAGCAATGCGGGGTATGTTGATGCATTTATATTGAAATTCACGAATGTAGGAGTAAGGCAGTGGGCTACTTATTATGGAGGAAGTGGGAATGATTATGCATATTCAATTTCAACAGATGCGAGTGGAAATGTTTTCGTGGCTGGGGAGACTAATTCAGCTAATTTTCCGACCTATAATCCAGGCGGAGGTGCATATTTTCAGGGAAGCAATGCGGGGTTGTATGATGCATTTATATTGAAATTCACGAATGCAGGAGTAAGGCAGTGGGCTACTTATTATGGGGGAGGTGGGAGTGATGCTGCGCATTCAATTTCAACAGATGGAGGTGGAAATGTTTTCGTGGTTGGGCGGACTAATTCAACAAATTTTCCGACCTATAATCCAGGCGGAGG
>JBCNVI010000046.1 GCA_039630235.1 Candidatus Hydrothermales bacterium
AAGAGCATTGTTTCTCAGGGCAGTTGATATAGAAGCATGAATAGCTGGAGTTAAAAGTTTTCTTTTGAAAATTTCCATAAGTCCCTTTTTAAAATCATCATCTATTTTATTATTCCAAACTTCAGAATTATATGAATTTTGAATTTCTGGAAGAAGCTCACCCGAAAGCCATTTACCCATATTGTCACCATCAAGATGAATAATAGCATAGTAGGATTTTGGTTTCCCTACTTTTTTATAAATTTGTTTTAAAGCTTCTTTTAACTCTATCAAATTCTTTGGTTTAATAGAAATGCCATATTGTTCCTTGATAGATCTTTCATTTAAATTTTCTTCATAAAGCCAAGAGCCCTCAATTTCTTCAAAGTCTTCTTTTAAAAGATCTTTTATCTTCTTTTTATACTCCTCATATTCATTCTTAGCCAAAGCTAATACTTTTTCTTTGAAATCTAAACAAGCTATATCCGCAGTTGATGGAAATGATATATTTTTAAATACTGATGATGAGACTTTATTTTCAAGATAAATCTCAAAGGTTCTTTTTAGAAAACATAAAGAACAAAGTCCTTCACCATCAGCAAGAAATTTAGGAGAGATTTTGGTATTTTCAGTTAAATCAACTAAATATTTATTAAAATTCGTAAATTTACCTTTATTTTTACTTTCTCTGAAAAATACTACATCCCTTTCGCCACAAACAGAACATTTTCTTCCCTTTTCTTCAATCTCTGGTTGGGAAAACATCCTTAAGTTTTTTCTTCCACCAATAAATTT
>JBCNVI010000047.1 GCA_039630235.1 Candidatus Hydrothermales bacterium
TTACTCCCTACGAGCTCTATTTGAAATTTTTATATGAGTATTTTAAAGATGAGTTAAGCCAAAGAGATGAATTATTCATTAAATACTCACCAGAAAACTTTAAAAGACTTGCCTATCAAGAACAGGCAGTTCTGAATGCCAAAAAGATCTTAGAGGAGTATGGGGGAGTTTTCATCTCAGATGTAGTAGGGCTAGGTAAAACCTATATAGCCACTATGCTTGCAAGTCAACTTGATGGAAGAACAATAGTTATAGCCCCACCTGCACTTCTCAACAAGGGCAATCCTGGTTCTTGGCCTAATGTTTTTTCTGATTTCCATATCCCTGGTGAATTTATCTCTATTGGTAAACTTGACGAGGCAAGAGAATTAATGGCCCGAAGGGAATATAAAAATGTTATTATCGATGAAGCACATCGTTTTAGAAATGAAACAACCATCGGTTACGAAAAATTAGCTGAGATATGCCGAGGTAAGAGAGTAATCCTTATTTCTGCCACACCTTATAATAATTCGCCAAGAGATATTTTCAACCAAATAAAACTCTTTCAATCGCCAAAAAAGAGTAATATTCCAGGGCTTCAGGACCTTGAAGAATTTTTCAAAGACTTAGAAAACAAATTAAAAAGGGTTGACCGAAGTAGGGAGTATTCAAAATACCTTGAAACGGTTCAGGCAAATGCAAGGGAGATAAGGGACAAAGTTTTGAAACACATAATGGTGAGAAGAACAAGGAGAGAGATTGAAAAATATTTCAAAGAAGATTTG
>JBCNVI010000048.1 GCA_039630235.1 Candidatus Hydrothermales bacterium
TTGGGGAGACTAATTCAACTAATTTTCCGACCTATGATCCAGGCGGAGGCGCATATTATCAGGGAAGCAATGCGGGGAGTTTTGATGCATTTATATTGAAATTCACAAATTCAGGAGTAAGGCAGTGGGCTACTTATTATGGGGGAAGTTGGTATGATGTTGCATATTCAATTTCAACAGATGGAGGTGGAAATGTTTTCGTGGTTGGGGAGACTAATTCAACAAATTTTCCGACCTATGATCCAGGCGGAGGTGCATATTTTCAGGGAAGCTATGCGGGGGGTGGTGATGTATTTATATTGAAATTCACGAATGCAGGAGTAAGGCAGTGGGCTACTTACTATGGAGGAAGTGGGAGTGATTATGCATATTCAATTTCAACAGATGTAGGTGGAAATGTTTTCGTGGTTGGGGAGACTATTTCATGGAATTTTCCGACCTATAATCCAGGCGGAGGTGCATATTTTCAGGGCCGTGCGGGGGGTGCTGATGCATTTATATTGAAATTCACAAATTCAGGAGTAAGGCAGTGGGCTACTTGTTATGGGGGAAGTGAGTATGATTATGCATATTCAATTTCAACAGATGTAGATGGAAATGTTTTCGTGGTTGGATGGACTTATTCAACTGATTTTCCGACCTATAATCCAGGCGGAGGTGCATATTTTCAGGGAAGCAATGCGGGGGATGCTGATGCATTTATATTGAAATTCACGAATGCAGGAGTAAGGCAGTGGGCTACTTATTATGGGGGAGGTGGGAAT
>JBCNVI010000049.1 GCA_039630235.1 Candidatus Hydrothermales bacterium
CCACGAAAACATTTCCACCTACATCTGTTGAAATTGAACGTGCATCATCATACCCACTTCCCCCATAGTAAGTAGCCCACTGCCTTACTCCTGCATTCGTGAATTTCAATATAAAAACATCTCTTCCCCCCACATAGCTTCCCTGATAATACGCCCCTCCGCCTGGATCATAGGTCGGAAAATTTGTTGAAGCAGTCTGCCCAACCACGAAAACATTTCCACCTACATCTGTTGAAATTGAACGTGCATCATCATACCCACTTCCCCCATAGTAAGTAGCCCACTGCCTTACTCCTGCATTCGTGAATTTCAATATAAAAACATCTCTTCCCCCCACATAGCTTCCCTGATAATACGCCCCTCCGCCTGGATCATAGGTCGGAAAATTTGTTGAATTAGTCCCCCCAGCCACGAAAACATTTCCGCCTCCATCTGTTGAAATTGAATATGCACTTTCACCCATACTTCCTCCATAGTAAGTAGCCCACTGCCTTACTCCTGAATTTGTGAATTTCAATATAAATGCATCAACATCCCCCGCATAGCTTCCCTGAAAATATGCACCTCCGCCTGGATTATAGGTCGGAAAATTTGTTGAATTAGTAAACCCAACAACGAAAATATTTCCGCCTCCATCTATTGAAATTGAATATGCACCATCATCCGTACTTCCTCCATAGTAAGTAGCCCACTGCCTTACTCCTGCATTCGTGAATTTCAATATAAAAACATC
>JBCNVI010000050.1 GCA_039630235.1 Candidatus Hydrothermales bacterium
TTCCTCTTTTTACTTCTGAACCAATTAAGATTATTCTACCTTCGGTATAAATATAATCTTTGTTATAGTAAAATTCTCTTGAGATTTTTTCTTCATTCCAACCAGATGCTTTAAGTTTTGGCTCTACAAGTTTTGCTTTAGTTTCTGCTTCGTTCATACTTTTTTGAAAATAATATTTCTAAGATTTATAGGACAGAGCTTAATTGATTACTTTTATTTATTTTTAAACCCCAGGCTACGACCTACTCTCCCACCCCCTTGCGAGGGAAGTACCATCGGCCCTGGTAGGCTTAACGATCGGGTTCGGAATGGGACCGAGTGTTTCCCCACCGGTATGGTAGCCTGGGTTTAGTAATACTATTAAGAGGCAACCAAGCCCTCGAGTTATTAGTGCCACTCGGCTCAACTCCTTGCGGAGCTTACACCTGTGGCCTATCAACCAGGTAGTCTTCCTGGACCCTTACCTTCCTAAGAAGTGGGAGCCCTTATCTTGGGGCGCGCTTCCCGCTTAGATGCTTTCAGCGGTTATCGCTTAGGCACATGGCTACCCAGCTTCTGCTCCTGGCGGAACAGCTGGTACACCAGAGGTGCCCCCATCCCAGTCCTCTCGTACTAAGGACAGCCCCCCTCAAGGCTCCTACGCTCGCCGCAGATAGGGACCGACCTGTCTTACGACGGTCTGAACCCAGCTCACGTACCCCTATAATGG
>JBCNVI010000051.1 GCA_039630235.1 Candidatus Hydrothermales bacterium
CTAGTTTCTTTCCACAGAATGGGCAAAATAAGAACCCCTCCTGAACCTTCGCTCCACATTCTGAGCAGATCCCGGAAAGCATATAATGATTATACAATCTCCTCTCTTAGTTTGCCAAGAGTTCCTGCAGGATTTATCACCGATTGTATCATTCTTTTTCTTTTAGAAAACATTGAGTTAGGTTCAGCGATTCTAGTTGTTAATTCTCTTACCATAAGTTCAAGAGTTTCCCCTTAAGCATTTTCTCTCAAAACCTCAACCAAATAAACTTTTTGCGCCAAGTCATAACTTCTTGCTCTTTCTGTCTAACATATAAACCGTTACGTGAGAAGCATCAGGGAAAATTATCCTTTCTGCTTAGTTCAATCGACCCTTAACCTCACGTTATCAATCAGTCTTGCCTTTCCTAAGAAACAGGCGATTCCGATAAGGATTTCTCTCTTTATTTTATCAACCGGAGCTAAATTCTCTAGGTCAACAATTTCGATATACTGAATTTTGATTAAGTTTGAGTTTTCTCGAATAAATTTCCTCATTTTTTCAATAATCTTCTGAGGGTCTCTTTCACCTTCTTCTATGAGCTTTTTTGCTAGTAAAAGTGATTTATAAATAATTGGTGCCTCCTTTCTTTCAGATGGTGTAAGATAAGTATTTCTTGAGCTCATTGCAAGTCCATCTTCTTCTCTCACTGTTTCAACG
>JBCNVI010000052.1 GCA_039630235.1 Candidatus Hydrothermales bacterium
GAAAGTTTTATATACAGATTATTCAATAAGGTCACCTCAGATTTTTTACGAGGGTGGAAATTTGCATTTTGTTTTTTATGCAGGTGATACACTTTATGAGATTTATTATGTTAGAGTTTCTCTTGAGGAGGAGTTGCCGATAATTTCTTTGACATTTGGTGGTGATACTCTTCAGCCTGGGACAGTTTATAGGAGGGGTTATATTTCTTATGGGGAGGAGTATTATAAGAATGTTGATTATGGTGATTCTCTTATATATGAGATTCCTTTGGTTTCTTCAGGTTTATTTAAGATAAGGTTTGAGGGTTTTGCAGATGAAGATATAAAGGAGAAGATATATGTTAACAGGACTCCTCTTGGGAATTGGCATATAGATAAAGGTGTTTATTCTTATTATGAGAAGAGACTTCCTCGGAGTGCGGTTTCAGATATTTTGAGGGTAAAGATAGAGAAAAAAAGAGGGGGAAAAGCTATTCTTGGTGCGTTAAAGATATACGTATTAAGGGAGAGTGGTGGTGCACAGGGTGAATTTGAGGGTGCTAATTTAGATTTTGATATAAGGTTAAATACTTTATTAAAAAGGAATTCTCTATTAGTTTTTATGCCGTATGATGGTGAGGTGGAGATAAAGGTGTATGATGTTTCAGGAAGGAGTGTATACAGTTTGAGGGAGTTTTTTGAGAGTGGTATACAAAGT
>JBCNVI010000053.1 GCA_039630235.1 Candidatus Hydrothermales bacterium
GCTGGATTACCTCCTTTCTGGAGACTATGCCTGACCTCTCTCCCAGCTGTCTTTTGATATAATGGAATCCCATCTCGCCGCAAGGCGAACGGGAATACCACTTATATCTCTCTTTTCTACGGTCTGTGACAGCGAGGGGATATGCAGGTTAAGATGGTAAGGGTGTGCGGGGGATGCCTTGGCGCCTTGGGGCGATGAAGGGCGTGGCAAGCTGCGATAAGCCTGGGGGAGCCGCAAGCAGGCCGTGATCCCAGGATTCCCGAATGGGGCAACCCGCTGACTTTGTCAGCATCCCCGCAAGGGGAGGCGAACCTGGGGAAGTGAAACATCTCAGTACCCAGAGGAAAAGAGACCAATCGGCATTCCCTGAGTAGTGGCGAGCGAAAGGGGAGGAGCCCAAACCAGAAGGCCGTAGGTCTTCTGGGGTTGTAGGACCCTCATATGCCCATCCGTAGCTGAAGTGGAAGACCGCTGGAACGCGGCGCCATAGAGGGTGATAGCCCCGTACGCGCAAGGCGAAGGAGGGCGAGGGTATCCTGAGTAACGCGGACTCGGTGGTGGTCTGCGTGAAGCGGCCGGCACCTTCCGGCAAGGCTAAATACCCAAGGCGACCGATAGTGTACCAGTACCGTAAGGGAAAGGTGAAAAGCTCCCTGAGAAAGGGATTGAAAGAGACCTGAAACCGCACACCCACAAG
>JBCNVI010000054.1 GCA_039630235.1 Candidatus Hydrothermales bacterium
AAGTATTGATTAAAAAATGTTAAAAGTTCATCTTGCCATTGAATTTTCAAGTTTGCGGGAACAATGATTAAAATCTTCTCAATCCCTAACCGCATCTTAAGTTCCTTAATTAATAAACCTGCCATTATAGTTTTGCCCGCTCCTGGATCATCTGCAAGAAGAAAGCGCAAACGTGGTTGAGGCAACATTTTTCCGTAAACTGCTTCTATTTGGTGTGGTAGGGTTTGAATTCCCGAAAGACTGACGGCAAAGTATGGATCATAGGAATAGGCATTACGAATACGATATGATTCAACCAAAAGAACCAAACGCTCTGAATTTACAAATTTTACATACTCGGAAATTATTTCAATTTTATTTATCTCCTCAGCAGTTAAAACAACTTCTTCAAGATATCCATCGACCTTTCTCACTAATAATTTGTAATTAGAGCCTATAGTTGTTATGTTTTCTACTTCTACAGGATCCGGAAAATGCGTTGGTAATTTGATTTTTTTCTTCTTAATATCTTCAAACTTTATAGTATTTGCAACAGCGTTCACAATGTTCACAACACCTTTTTAATAAAGTTTAGTAAAATGTTAGTTAATTGTCAAGGATTTTTTGGTGAGAAAAAATTTAAAAAAACAGAATAATCAAAACGAACAAATATCAGGTTCACAAGAGGAAATAAATTATTAGGAAGGATTAAAAAG
>JBCNVI010000055.1 GCA_039630235.1 Candidatus Hydrothermales bacterium
TTGGCTCTTGCAAGGAGGAGTCGAAGTTAGGCATCATATCAACTGTGTTTTTCTCTATGTCCTCAAGCATCTCAACTGCAAGTTTTGTAAGCCGAACTTCTGTGTATCTCATTGCTGCCTGAGGATCTCCGTCAATGGATCCAAAGTTCCCCTGACCGTCTACCAGTGGATATCTCATTGTAAAGTCCTGAGCCATCCTTACCAAGGCATCATATACAGAACTATCCCCATGGGGATGGTACTTACCTAAAGTCTCACCTACAACCCTTGCAGATTTCTTGTAAGGTTTACCTGGAAGGAGCCCAAGCTCGTACATGGAGTACATTATTCTCCTTTGGACAGGTTTTAAACCATCCCTAACATCCGGGATAGCTCTTCCGGCTATAACCGACATAGCATAATCTATGTAAGCACTTTTAACCTCTTCCTCTATGGAAACCTTCTTGACTTCTTCCATCTTAACTCCTACTTCCAAGCTTTGCCAAAATATTATAACACTTACAAAGGAGTTAACCATTTCATTTCAAAATGAAAGTGATATTAAATTTTGAAATATTAGATATTTCGAATATGCTAATTAGTTAATACTATCTAACTTATAAAAAAAATTAAATCTTATTGTTAAAGATTTTTAATTTTTGGCATAATATTTGCTCTAAGTACTATTAATTAAAACGGTGTTTTATGAATC
>JBCNVI010000056.1 GCA_039630235.1 Candidatus Hydrothermales bacterium
TAAGGAAAAGGACCTCTTTGACCAGGCTGTCAAAAAACTGGCTACAGCCCAGACAATGGAAGAGATAGAAGAATGGGAAAAAACAAGGGAAAGGGCAAGAACTCTCCTTGAACTCGTAGAAAGACTTGGAAGAATATAAGGAGTTTGAATTTTTCAGGGGAAAGGTAAGGTTCAGACAGCCAAAAGCTCACAGGCTTTCAATAGTGGAAATTCTTTTTGTTGCAAATCTGAAGGGTATAAGAAGAAAATCTAAAGTTGTAGACCTTGGTGCTGGCTTTGGTGCTCTTTCCATCCTTGTGGCCCTGAAGTATGGATGCCATGTATGGGCTGTGGAGAGGGACCCTTACATGCTGGAGCTTCTCAGGTATAACTTAGAGGTAAACGGATTGAAACAAAAAGTACATGTGGTTGGTGAAGATATTAGGTCTTTGAAAAATTCTTTTGGATTGCAATACTTTGATGTAGTTGTGGCAAACCCACCCTTTTACAGGGGTAATGATAGCACAAACATTTATCATCATGAACAGGATACGAGCCTTGAAGATTTTATAAAAATTGGCGGTTTTTTACTGAAGGATGGTGGTAGTTTTAATCTGTTGATAGCATCAAATCGCATGATTGATTCAATATTTTTTATGAAAAACAATAATATTGGCGTAGCATCCTTAAGGTTTTTCTATCCAAAA
>JBCNVI010000057.1 GCA_039630235.1 Candidatus Hydrothermales bacterium
GACCAACCCGCAGAAAAGCATGCATATATCGCAGATATTGTCCTTGAAAGAGCAAAAAGACTATCAGAAATTGGAAAAGACGTAGTAATACTATTGGATTCTCTTACAAGATTTTCAAGAGCTCATAATGTAATAACGCCACACTCGGGAAGAACTATGACTGGTGGTCTTGACGCAGCAGCATTGATAAAGCCTAAAAAATTCTTTGGTGCTGCAAGAAATCTTGAAGAAGGTGGAAGCCTTACTATTATTGCAACTGCACTAATAGAAACAGGTTCAAGGATGGATGATGTAATATATGAAGAATTTAAGGGGACAGGACATATGGAAATAGTTTTAGATAGAAGATTAGCGGATAGAAGAATTTTCCCTGCAATTGACTTAAATAGAAGTGGAACGAGAAGAGAAGAATTTTTATTAGCTAAGGAAGTATTAGAGAAAGTTTGGGCCTTAAGAAAAGCTATATCAAGTAAAGACCCAGTAG
The DNA here is from genome assembly GCA_039630235.1 of Candidatus Hydrothermales bacterium. Lineage (NCBI taxonomy): Bacteria > Pseudomonadati > Caldifarciminota > Caldifarciminia > Caldifarciminales > Caldifarciminales bacterium. The sequence goes on from JBCNVI010000057.1 coordinate 485, forward strand.
ACGCCATGGAATTTTTAATAAATAAGATGAAAAGGACAAATTCAAATAAAGAATTTTTAGAACTATTGGAAATGGAATTAAAACTATAGTCTATTCACTTTCAAGAAATACCCTATAACCTTTATATGTCATAAATAAGTCCGCTTTTGAACTTATTTCAAAAGGAGAATGCATATTTAAAATAGGAGGACC
>JBCNVI010000058.1 GCA_039630235.1 Candidatus Hydrothermales bacterium
GAAGCCCCGACCAGCAACAGTTGTAGGATCGTTTGTGTCCATATTTTCATCAGGTATAGTCAAACCTGTTTCCTTGCAGAGTTTCTCTATCCTTTTCCAAATCTCTTCTTCATCATGTATTAAATCTTTAGGAATTTCATCAGCAGATATATAGATTTTTCCAGTAGTTCCTTCTTTTGTGCAGACAACAGCCATAGGTTGTTTGTCCATTCTTTTCGCTTGACCTTCTTGCTTTACATAGTCTGAAGTTGCGGTTGTCCCACAGAAAATGCAAGTGGTGTTTCCCCCCTTTGAGAAATTTCCGGGATCAAAGCCAAATTCTTTGATAGCTTCTCTTTCTGTTTCGGCACGGCTTGAGACAACTGTGAATTTAGGTTTTTTGTTCTCAAAGTCAGGTATGACCTTCAAAGCAATGTACCTTTCAGGTTTTTTACATAGCCATGTTTGCCTTACGAGCGGAACAGTAGCACCACAAGTGGTGTTTTTACATCTGACTGTTCTTGTCCAGAGATAAGCAACTGGAGTTAGGGTACCATATTCTTTGGATACAATGGGTTTGTAGAGCTCTCCAATCTCTTCGTAAGCCCTTTCTATAATCCATTTGCCCCATTTTTCGACTTCTTCCACAAGTCTTTTGCCGTATTTTTGAGGATAGACCAA
>JBCNVI010000059.1 GCA_039630235.1 Candidatus Hydrothermales bacterium
TTGGAATTATGTGGATGTGAAAGAGTAGTATTGAGTGAATTTAAAAGAAGTGTAGATTATATAAATTTAAAATGTAACAGTTGTCTATTAAAAATTTTCTTATATGAAGATCTAAAGGAAGAAGAGATAAAAGAGAATGATTTAGTTATAATTTTTTCAAATATAAATTCGTTAAAAAATATTCAGAACCAATTAAGGTGTAAAAGAGTTTTTATATCCAAAGGTTCAATTTTTTTAAATAAAATAAAAAATGGTTTAATTCTTCCCTCAAACAATAAAAAAATTCTTTTAATAACAAAAATCTCAGATTCGTTAAAAAGAACCCGAAAAGGCTTTTTAAATTGTTTTATAAATAACCCTGAGTAAAAAATAATGGGTTGAATCCCCTCTCAGGGAAATAAAGAGGAGGAGATTAGGAATGAAATATATCAAGCCAACCTATAAAAAAGTTGAAGACAATGGGATAAAAATGTATGGTCCCCCACCGGCAGTAGCTATTGTTATAGCCATAGCTATTGTAGGAATAATCTACGCTTAACTTTTATAACCCCTTGGGAGAAAAATGTGGTTCAACTCCGCCTCCTGAGAGGCAAGTAAAAATGAAATTAATAATTTTAATTTTCTTTTTAAACAGAGGGGATACATTAAATACAAAAATT
>JBCNVI010000060.1 GCA_039630235.1 Candidatus Hydrothermales bacterium
CTAGAGCCAAGATAAACATAAGCACGCCCTTCACTAGTTGCTTGGTTATCAAACCAGTGAGCCCCTATTATTACATCGGAGTATCCATCACCATTTACATCACCTGCTGTTGAAACTGAATAACCAAACAAAGCATCTTCTTGGTTAGTTGGGTCAGCTGTCCAGTTAGGAGCTTGGCTTAACCCTCCACTTGAACCATGATAAACATAAGCACGACCTTCATTAGTTGCTTGATTATCAAACAAGGGAGCCCCTATTATTACATCCATGTACCCATCACCATTTACATCACCTGCTGTTGAAACTGAAAAACCAAAACGAGCATCTGCTTGGTTAGTTGGGTCAGCTGTCCAGTTAGGAGTTTGGGATAAATCTTTTTCGTTTAGAACTTCGTATCTTATTTCCTTTTTATTAAAAGCACTTATTTTAATAAAGCCATTTTCAAAATTAAACTTTAGGAGTTTTTCATTATCAAAATTAAATATAATCTCTTTTTCTTTTACCTCTTTAGTTAGGTTTTCATATTCTATTTTTAAATCAGAAGGGGAGAAATTTATTCCTTTAGAGTATATGATTAAGCCTTCTTCACTATTTTCAATTTCTAAGTTTTTGTATTTTATTTT
>JBCNVI010000061.1 GCA_039630235.1 Candidatus Hydrothermales bacterium
AAAACTGTTGAACTATTGGAAAGAGAAATATTAGTAAGAAAAGGAAAGACAAGACCAAAAGAAACTATGATAGGACATATTGGCTATATTACTATCGCAAGAAAGTTATAGAACTATTGCTTTATTGGAACTTTTTCAACTATTTCTTTTAAAATTGTCTCTACTTTTATATTATCCGCTTCTGCAAGAAAATTTAGAATAATTCTATGTCTTAAAACTTCAAAGAAGATATACTTTACATCTTCGGTAGTAGCAAATTCTCTATTTTCCAAAAGTGCGTTTGCTTTTGCGCCAATTATAAGAAATTGACTTGCCCTTGGACCTGCACCAAATTGAACATATTTTTTTCTCAACTTCATATTCTCTATCAACTGTAGTCCTTTTTACAATTTCTATTTCATTTTCAAATGTTGGATAATCTAAAACTATTTCCATCATAAATCTATCTACTTGTGCTTCTGCAAGTGGATAAGTTCCCTCTTGTTCAATTGGATTTTGAGTAGCAAGAACAAAAAATGGCTCTTCTAATTCATAAGTCTTTCCAAGAACAGTTACCCTTTTTTCTTGCATTGCTTCAAGTAATGCTGACTGCGTCTTAGGTGGTGTTCTATTTATTTCATCT
>JBCNVI010000062.1 GCA_039630235.1 Candidatus Hydrothermales bacterium
AAGCTACACAGAAGGGATGTATTATAATGATACACTTTTTGTCTCTTATAAATTAAAAGATTATTCTCTAAAATATCCAGATACTTTAATTGCTAAATACCTTTTTACAACTCTTCAGGGTGATAGCTTTTATTCATTTGAAAATAAATATATAATTCCTGATTCAAATTATTTTTCAGTTCATGAAAAGATACCAATTACCAAAAATATTATTTTTCCAGACATAGGATTTAAAATTCTTTCTTTTATAAAAAATGAAGATGTGGATACACAGAATTTAAAATGTTGGCTTGTTTACCCTGAAATAGATAGTCTTTATATGATTTCTCTGGCACCAGAAGGAACACTTAAACCTGGTGATTCTGTTGCACTTGTTCCTATATTTAAAAACCCTACACAGAAAAAAATAAGGAATGACTCACTCTTCGTATGGATAGAGCTTCGTGGAGGTGAATATGGTTTACTTCAAAGGAAATTTATCTTAGCAAAAGGTTGGGTTGATAGTGTTGGTCATAGAGACACAGTTATTTTTAAAGTAGTGGAGTATGATCTTGTAATTCCACCAATTTATATGGGATACTGTTATGGTGGTTATTGGATTGGCAAATTTAAATC
>JBCNVI010000063.1:0-377 GCA_039630235.1 Candidatus Hydrothermales bacterium
TTTAGTAATCTCTCCTCGTAGCTTTTTGTTAGATAGTTGTAAACAAAAACTAAACCTATAATAAGCAGAAGTAGTAAGAATGTAGAGACTACTATCTCTTTCTTTAGGTGAAGTTTTATATCCGGAATTTTTGAAATTTTTTCTTTTATTCCCCTATAAAAGTCCATCTGTTTTGAAAAGTCGTAGTTTACCACAAAGGCTGTATAGTAGTAGTTTATACTGTCAAAGAGTAGATTCAGTTTTGATGGTCTTTCTATGGTGTTTATAACCTGATTCCTAACCGGAGGGGTTGGGTCTAACCTTATCCACTGTTTATCTATGTAAGCCTCTACCCAAAGGTGGGCATCTTTCTCCTTTACTAAGTAGTATTTGCCTAT
>JBCNVI010000063.1:387-590 GCA_039630235.1 Candidatus Hydrothermales bacterium
TTTAGTAATCTCTCCTCGTAGCTTTTTGTTAGATAGTTGTAAACAAAAACTAAACCTATAATAAGCAGAAGTAGTAAGAATGTAGAGACTACCATCTCTTTCTTTAGGTGAAGTTTTATATCCGGAATTTTTGAAATTTTTTCTTTTATTCCCCTATAAAAGTCCATCTGTTTTGAAAAGTCGTAGTTTACCACAAAGGCTGT
>JBCNVI010000064.1 GCA_039630235.1 Candidatus Hydrothermales bacterium
GATGCATTTATATTAAAATTCACGAATGCAGGAGCAAGGCAGTGGGCTACTTATTATGGGGGAAGTGGGAGTGATTATGCAAATTCAATTTCAACAGATGGAGGTGGAAATGTTTTCGTGGCTGGGGAGACTAATTCAGCTAATTTTCCGACCTATAATCCAGGTGGAGGTGCATATTTTCAGGGAAGCAATGCGGGGGGTGAGGATGCATTTATTTTGAAGTTTGAGGGAGAGAGAATGCTTACGCAGAGTTGGGCTGTGTCAACGGTAATAGTAGAGCCTGGTTCAAGTGGCAATACAGTAAATATAAAACTGACATGGAACGATGGAGTACCTTGGCAAGCATATGGTATATCTTCTTGGACATTTAGGGTGACGGGAGTAGGAGTTACGGTAACGGGTGTAAGTTTACATCCAACTATTGCTCCGGGCTTTAATATTCTTTTAAATCCGATATCAGGTGGATATGAGGTTTTGATATATAGTAAATCACCAACAATTTATTTAAGTGATGCTGGGGGTGGACAGGCGTCGTATTTAGTAGCTATGGTAAGTTTTAATGCACCT
>JBCNVI010000065.1:0-274 GCA_039630235.1 Candidatus Hydrothermales bacterium
AATCATGAGCGAAATCTGGATTAAATTAATTCCAAATGATACCTTATTCTTCCGCACCGGAAGACCCTTCACTATGGGATCTGAAAATTGGAGCGATGTAATCTTCCCACCATATCCATCCACTATATATGGAGCTCTAAGAACATTTTTGCTATTTCATAGAGAAGGAAATTTAAGCAGTTTTTATTATCCTGACATCGGAAGTCCAAATGAAAAAGGTAGCTTGCAACTCTTCGGACCGATCTTATGTGAAAAAGAAAATACTTCGTTTTTC
>JBCNVI010000065.1:284-558 GCA_039630235.1 Candidatus Hydrothermales bacterium
AAGGACAAATAGACAATATAGATGGCTTCTTAGATGATATTACGCTGATGGATTATCTTACATGCAAAGTAGAGGGACGAGAGTTTCAATATGTAAAGAGAAAAAATTTTTATACCTATGAAACAAAAATTGGTATAGCAAGAGAAAAGACAACCTTGACATCAAAAGAAGGACATTTGTATAGAATACCTATGATCAGATTGAAGGATGATGTTGGTATTTTAGTAAAAATCTCAGGAATTGCTGAGGATATACCTCAAGAAGGAATTTTACA
>JBCNVI010000066.1 GCA_039630235.1 Candidatus Hydrothermales bacterium
AACATGATACCAAAGAAGGAATAATTGTTTCCATTTGAGATTCTTATGCTATCTCAAATAATTCTATTGTTTGATTTATTGCTTCTTGGATTTTGAACGAAACAAAGTCTATTTGTTCATATGTTATTGTATAAGGAGGTTCTATTCTTATAACTTTTGGTTGGTTGAGGGTATAAGCAGTAATTATGTTGTTATTTATCAATGACGAAAAAATTGATGCTGCATAATACTCTTCTTTTAGTTCAATTCCTATCATCAATCCTCTTCCTCTTATATCTTTTATTACCTCTGGTTTACTTACAGAAAGAAGTTTGCTTAGGAAATACTCTCCTTTTTCTTTTACTTGATCTATGACATTATTTTGTATAATGAATTCTATTGTTGATATACAGGCGATAAGTGCTAAAGGATTTCCCCCAAAAGTAGAAGTATGGAATAAGGGATTTTCTTCAAATATTTGCCAGGCTTTTTTGTTGGATACTATTGCTCCTACGGGAACTACTCCTCCTCCCAGAGCCTTTGCAAGTACTAGTATATCCGGTTTTATGTTGTAT
>JBCNVI010000067.1 GCA_039630235.1 Candidatus Hydrothermales bacterium
GCAGGTGGTGTTCTTATCCTTGAAATATCGTTTATACTATATAAGGACATTGCAAGAGTCCTAGGAATAGGCGTTGCAGAAATTATCAAAGTATCAAGCTCCTCTCTTAAAAATCTTAATTTTTCCTTATGTTCAACACCAAACTTTTGCTCTTCATCAATAATTAAAAGTCCAAGATTTTTAAACTTTACATCATCAGAAAGTGCTCTGTGTGTTGCAATTAAAATATCAATTTTACCCTCTCTAAGATCATTTAAAACCTCCTTTTCTTCGGTTTTTGTTAAAAGTCTTGAGAGCATCCTTACATTTATTGGGAAATCTTTTAATCTGCTTGTGAAGTTTTTATAGTGTTGCAAAGCAAGCGGAGTTGTGGGAGCAAGGAAGAGAGCTTGATAACCTTTAAGTGCACACATTGAAGAAGCCCTTAATGCAATTTCAGTTTTACCAAATCCTGAGTCTCCTATAATTAACCTATCCATCCTCTTATCTGATTCCATATCTCTTTTAGTTTCTTCCCAGGCAATCTTTTGATCATCAGTTTCAGTAAAGGG
>JBCNVI010000068.1 GCA_039630235.1 Candidatus Hydrothermales bacterium
TTTCCATTTTCATCTCTTAAAAAGTAATTAACAGAGAAAATTCTTGGTTTTTTCCTTAATTTTTTACCAAAGTCAAGATGCATTTTTATATACTTTCCTATGGTAACAGATAAGAAATCAAGATTAGACATAGGGTTAAATTCTCTTTGAGCTTTTGCATCTAAAACTGCAGCTGTAGGTTCAGACTCAAGGCAAGCGCCCTTTGTTATAACTCCATGAACCCAATCAAAGGCTTCCTCAACAGGAACCCATGTATCAGAGTCTCTTCCTCCGTAAACAATTCCTGCTATAGGAACCCCATTTGGATCTTCAAGTTTTGGATCAAGATTATCAAAGGAACTTAAGGCTATTGTAAACCTTGCATTTGGATGTGATGGTGGAATTTCCTTACCCTTTTCATCCTTTTTCCCTTTAAACCATTCACCTGCAAAGTTTATACCTTTAGAGGGAGTTTCCTTTCCACTTCCTACCCAAAAGACGTCACCATCCTCTGTCATTAAAACATTACAGAATATGACTTCACCAGGTGTTGTAAGTGCTTTATATA
>JBCNVI010000069.1 GCA_039630235.1 Candidatus Hydrothermales bacterium
ATTGTTATAATAAGGTGGGTCAGTAATGATAGCATCAAAAAAATTATCAGAGTAGGGAAGTTCTGTTGCAGAGGTGCGTGTAACATAAGATGAGTTTAATATCTCCGACAAATTCTTTATATCTTTCAAAATTAGACGAACCATCGACGGAAATGAACCTACTGTTACCTCAAAAGGATTTAATTCACTATAGTCCCACACCATGGGAATAGCTTGCCGTATAAACACACTACAATTTCGTTCTTGTCCAATGTCCCATTTACTACCCGTATTTAGATACTCACCCATCCTATCAATTGAGAGTGATAAATATGTACTAATGATTTTTACCAAATCTTCTTCACAATTCTCTTTTCTCACTTCCCTTCCTAGTTCTTTTACCCACTTTGTAAAAGTCAAAAGTGCAAGGAGTTGGCGAGGAGTGAAAAGTTCATACCATTTTGAGATACCAAAACCTCTACCAGCAACAGTCGTTGGATCGTTTGTGTCCATATCTTCATCAGGTATAGTCAAACCTGTTTCTTCACAAAGTTTATTAATCCTT
>JBCNVI010000070.1 GCA_039630235.1 Candidatus Hydrothermales bacterium
GGCAAGTAGTAGGATTATAATAAGGATATTTAAAAACTGAGATAATAAAAGTTTAAGGACTGGAATTCTTCTCTCTTCTTCAATTTCATTGTATCCGAATAGGCTTAATCTTTGTATTGCCTCATCTTGAGAGAGTCCATTAGGAGAACTTTTCAACAATTCGATTATCTCTTTTTGACTGTAAAGATAAGGAAATTTGAAATCGATGATGTTCATGGTTTTAACTCACCGGTAAAGTTAAATGATACCTGTACTTTCATTATTGTCAACGTTTGAAAGTATTAGAAATGTATAGGATAAGGATTAGAACTAGTAGTAATAAGCTTATCTAAAGTATGAAGAGTAAATTTTAAAGAAATCACAATAAACTGATGTAAATTAATTTATCAGTTTCAAGCATATTAATTGATTAGTGATATTGAGAAAGATTAAGTTTAAATAAAAGTTAGTGAGAGTGGCGATATTTAGGTGTTGAAATAAATGTTTAACCTGTCTAAAACCAAGAGTACAAAAACGGAGGGGGCGGGATTCGAACCCGCGGT
>JBCNVI010000071.1 GCA_039630235.1 Candidatus Hydrothermales bacterium
GAGGAAACTCAAGAGAAGAAAAGAAGGTGTCTATTATTGTTTTCACATCTGTTCCATATTCTTTTGTAAATTCAAGCAATTTACTTGGGTTCAGATAGTCAAAAATCTTTTTTGTATATCCGCCTGAGAGTAACTCCATAAGTCTTTCATGAATATTCGTATTCTGAAGAGCTCTTCCACTGATCTTAACCTTATCAAGTGCAAATTCTCCATTTTCAATTTTCAGAAGCCAAACTTCTCCATATAGGTTCCTAAGAGCAGAATCCTTAGAAACCGTCTCGGTTTTCTCCCTTTCTTTTAACTGATCAATCTGCTCAACTGTTAAATTAAGAGATTTTTTCTTGTTCTTGACCCTTTCTATAGCTATTAAATACCTGATAGCTCTGCGAAGGGGTTCTATTTGATCTCTTTCAGGAATGACCAAAGCAATTCCATTTTTATAAATTCTCGGTCTATCTCCATATTGAGTTAAAAGTTCTATTCCAAGTCTTTCTTGTTCGCTTTGACTTTTATATGCAAAATCAAGAGGT
>JBCNVI010000072.1 GCA_039630235.1 Candidatus Hydrothermales bacterium
TTTTCTTTCCATTCACCAACATTTGTTGGTTTACCTTCGCTACTTTTAATATTTTTTATTCTTTTTAACAAAAACAACAACACCCTATACAGAGGTATAATAATAGGTATAACTCTTGGATTTTTATCATTTGGTAACTTAGCTTTTTTTCCTATAATAACTCTTCCCCTATTTGTTCTTTTCTTAATGAAAAAGGAATACAGAAAAATTCTTTTTTATTCCTTTTTAACAGCACTTATTCTCTTAATTTTTAATGACTATATATTTAATTCAATAAAATTATCTTCAGCTTTTCCAAGAATTAAATTCCGTCTCTTCGGACATACCCTTGTCCATTCTCCTTCTCTTGTGTTCTTTGAATACTTTTTTGTCACTCTTATGCTTTTCGTTGGTATTTATTTTTATATAAAAGAGAAAAAATTTTATGAAATTGATATATTTTTATTAATTCTTTCATCCCTTAGTGTTTTCATCGTCCATTTATTCACTTATGGAGATACTCCTTTTTTAATGAGATATGTTCAACTG
>JBCNVI010000073.1 GCA_039630235.1 Candidatus Hydrothermales bacterium
CAAAGGTTATCCAACTACTTGTGCTTCAAAGATATTGAGTAATTATATATCTCCTTATAATGCTACTGTTATTGAAAAATTGTATGCTGCAGGTGCAGTTATAGTAGGAAAAACTAACCTAGATGAGTTTGCTATGGGATCAACTAATGAAAATTCGTTTTTTGGAATAGTAAAGAATCCAATAGATCCTGAACTGGTTGCTGGGGGATCCAGTGGGGGTAGTGCAGTTGCCGTTGCTACTGATATGGTTCCATTATCATTAGGTTCTGATACGGGAGGATCTATTAGATTACCAGCTGCTTTCTGTGGAATATATGGATTAAAGCCAACCTATGGTGTGGTCTCAAGATATGGTTTGGTTGCTTATGCTTCTTCTTTAGATCAGATAGGACCTTTTTCTAAATATGTTGAAGACCTATCCCTGATAATGCAGGTAATATCTGGTTTTGATCCTTATGACAGTACTACTTCTAAAGATTTCAAACCTGATTTTGTAGATGATGCAATGAATATTAGATTAACTTTC
>JBCNVI010000074.1 GCA_039630235.1 Candidatus Hydrothermales bacterium
TTGAAAACTTAACATTAAAATTTTATAATTAAAATTGTTACCTGGGTTCAATTCCCTACAGATAAATTATAAAGGAGTAGTTATATGAAGAAGTATTTACTTCTACTACCAGTTTTTGCGATATTCCTTATTTCGTGTCAGCTTCCACCTGAAATAAAGGAGTTACCGGAAAAGATGAACGAGTTTAAAACTAAAGTAGAGGAACTTGAGGGTAAGGTTTCTGATCTTGAGTCTAAAATTGAGGAGCTAAAAACCAAAATAGAGGAATTAGAAAAGTCTAAAGCAGAAGCTGAAGCTAAAAAAGGTAGTGGTGGGGCTCAGAAGCCTCAACTTCCACCTATAAGAAAAAAGTAAAAGGAGGTTCATAAATGAAGAAGATTTTACTTATTTTAGGTTTATTCTTAGTGACTTTATTCTTTATAGCTTGTGAAGGTGAAGAGGAGTTGCCAACACCGAATGCAAGAATTGTGAGTATTTTAGATCAGGGTGAAGGAGTAAGATTTGAATGGGATCCTGTGGATGG
>JBCNVI010000075.1 GCA_039630235.1 Candidatus Hydrothermales bacterium
AATGCGGGGGGTTGGGATGCATTTATATTGAAATTCACGAATGCAGGAGTAAGGCAGTGGGCTACTTATTATGGGGGAGGTGGGAATGATGTTGCAAATTCAATTTCAACAGATGTAGGTGGAAATGTTTTCGTTGTTGGGTATACTCTTTCAGCTAATTTTCCGACCTATAATCCAGGCGGAGGAGCATATTATCAGGGAAGCAATGCGGGGGATAGTGATGCATTTATATTGAAATTCACGAATTCAGGAGTAAGGCAGTGGGCTACTTATTATGGGGGAGGTGGGTTGGATGTTGCATATTCAATTTCAACAGATGGAGGTGGAAATGTTTTCGTTGTTGGGTGGACTTTTTCAGCTGATTTTCCGACCTATAATCCAGGCGGAGGTGCATATTATCAGGGAAGCAATGCGGGGGCTGCTGATGCATTTATTTTGAAGTTTGAGGGAGTTGGAGGAATGCTTACGCAGATTTGGGCTGTGTCAACGGTAATAGTAGAGCCTGGTTCAAGTGGCA
>JBCNVI010000076.1 GCA_039630235.1 Candidatus Hydrothermales bacterium
ATTGATAGTAAACTCCAGATATTCCAGGATTATAAGTCGGAAAATCACTTGATTCTGTATATCCAGTGACAAATACTAAACCAGTTGAACCTTGAACACATATTGATTTACCTCTATCAGAACTGCTTCCTCCATAATAAGTTGCCCACATTCTTATTCCTCTTGAATTAAATTTTAAAATATAAGCGTCGTAATAACTAAAAATGCCGCTGCCCCGAGATCCTTGATAGTAAGACCCACTTCCTGGATTGTAGGTTGGAAAATTGGGAGATTGAGTGGTTCCTGTTACAAATACATTTCCACTTGAATCAGTTGCGATTGACGGATCGAAATCATTTTCATTTCCTCCGTAATAAGTAGCCCATACTCTCACACCGTTATTATCAAATTTCAAAATAAAAATATCATCTGTTCCGCCGTTATGAGTCCCCTGAAAATAATCATCATCTCCAGAGGGATTATAAGTTGGAAAAACATTCGATTGGGTGGTTCCTGATACATAAACATTTCCATTTA
>JBCNVI010000077.1 GCA_039630235.1 Candidatus Hydrothermales bacterium
AAATATTCCTTCATCTTCATCAAATCCTGCTACATAAAAATCCATAAAATATTCCTTAACATTTGAATCTAGTATAATAGGATTTTGATTTTTTATTATATCTTCAAATGCTCGCATAAAATGTTTTTCAAATTTATCTATATCTATTTCATAAAATTTTTCAAAATATTCTTCAACTTCATTATAATTGGAATTAGTTATATTCTCTAATAATTCCTCTATTTCTCTAATTTCTTCAGGTCTTATAAATAAATTTAATGTAACATATAAATTATTATAATCTTTTCTATTTTTAAAATCATTACTTTGTATACGGATATTTTTATTTCTAGTTGTATATCCATCAAATGTTCCAAAATTTTTCTCCTTATTTTTAAAACTAAAATATTTTAAATAATAATAATTAGAATATTCTGGTATATCAAAAGTAGCTTTTAATTTTTCCTTAATTGTATTATATAAATATATACTAGTTTCAAACCAATATTTAATTATATCTTTAATTTTTTT
>JBCNVI010000078.1 GCA_039630235.1 Candidatus Hydrothermales bacterium
TTCTTTAAAAAGGGAGGAGATATCTGTATTTTAGGACATTTTCACAAACCGATGTTTATTGAAATGGATCAAAAAATCTATGTAAATACAGGAGAGTTTCCTGTAGATGAAAGTTTTGTTTACCTTGACGAAAACAGAATCACTCTTTATAAAGGGAACGAAATAATTAAAGAAAAAATTTTAAAATGATTAGAGAAATTTTTGATGTTACGGTGATAGGTGGAGGACCGGTTGGCCTTTTTGCTGCCTTTTACTGCGGGCTAAGACAAATGAAACTAAAATTATTGAAGCAACAAATGAACTTGGTGGACAACTTACTCTGCTATATCCTGAAAAACCAATTTACGACATACCAGGTTTCAAAGAAATAAAGGCAAAGGACTTTATAAAAAATCTTACTGAGCAACTTAAAAGATTCAACCCTGAAATCGTTCTTGATGAGGAAGTTGAAAGCTACTCTAAAGATGGTGACATATTTATCTTAAAAACTAGCAAGTTAAAGGAACA
>JBCNVI010000079.1 GCA_039630235.1 Candidatus Hydrothermales bacterium
TCCGTCAAACCCAATTTTCACCCCCTTCCCTATTAATATATCAAAAAATTAATAAATTTTCAATAAATGTGATCTGTTAATTCTGATCTTAAAAATTTTAGGGGTATAAAATACTATTCTTACAAGTCCAAAGGAGTTTAAAAGCCCTTTTATGATTTGAAGGAAAAAAATAAAGAGAAGTTATTGCCAACTGGAAAAGGTAATGTCATTTAAAATAAAACAAGTAGATAACGGAAGCAAGTTAAAAAAGAGTACATAAACTTTTTCATAAACATTTAATTAATTGGAACTTGGATGAGTTTGTTGATCTTGCTAAATTTAACTACTATTTGGTATAAATACAAAAACCACACTAAGTTCTCAACAATTCAATACCACTAACATGTATAGAGATTTTAAAGTAAATTGAGAAAAATATTAAAAAGACTATAAAATTTTAATCGAGATGCTGAACTATGAAGTTGGAGAGAAGTTAATAAGGGATGCGGAGATTTATAGGAGAGAGGC
>JBCNVI010000080.1 GCA_039630235.1 Candidatus Hydrothermales bacterium
TACTTACAATCATTAAATTCCATTTTATTTTATTTTAGGCAAAATGTTTTTTCTTCTCATCCTTATTCTTTTTTATCATTTGGTAATCCTAAGAACTATAGACATTTTGATAAAAAAGATTTAGAAGATTTCATAAAAAATAACAAGATAGTTTACTATTTTCTTGTTCTGTTAGATAAAACAAAAAATGAAACGGAGATTTACAGATATATTACTAGTAACTTAAAAAAAAATTCAAATTATGCTTCTAAAAAAGGTTATTCACTGGATAGTTTTATGGATGATAAATATTATTATAGGAAGGTTGACATAATGAAAAACCGCATTTTTTCTTTCAGCGTAGAATCAGAGTCCTCCTATTTTCTATATATATTTACTGCTCCTGAGTTTTATAAAAACTTTGATGAATATATTTGTATGTTGATAATAGACAATTTACTTAATGATACTATGGATGGAATTATTTGGAGAGAGTTACGTCAAAAGAGAGGATTAGTGTATTCTAT
>JBCNVI010000081.1 GCA_039630235.1 Candidatus Hydrothermales bacterium
AAATACATATGCAATGGCTTCTATTTCAATTAGTGCACCTCTTATTGGAAGTCCCGCAACTATAACAGTAGACCTTGCAGGATAGGGCTTTTTAAAATTCTTGAAATAATTTTCATACGCGTCGTTTACTATTTTAAGTTTTTCTTCAATATTCTCTGAACTTACTAAAAATATCGTAACCTTTACTATATTATCCATGGTTAAATTTTTTTCTTTTAGTATTTTCTCTATGTTTTCGAGCGCTTGTTCTGTTTGCTCTTTTAATCCTCCTACTGGTTTTCCATTTGCATCTACACCAAACTGACCACTTATATATATTACATCACATAGCCTTATTGCAGGACTATATGGACCACCACCATATATATTTTGGGGTTTGATTTCCTCTTTCATAGCTCTGAAATTTTAAAGTTTAATATAGTATTTTTCTTAATTTACTTATCTTAAAGCTCTAAAAGCTTGCTTTTTTGACTTTCTACTATTTCCTTTGTCACTTCGTTTA
>JBCNVI010000082.1 GCA_039630235.1 Candidatus Hydrothermales bacterium
ATAGAGGAATTAAAGAACTCGTTGAAAAAAATAATAGATAAAGTTGGAAAACCGAATTCTTACTACGCCCTCATCTATCTCGATGGCGACAATATGGGGAAATGGCTCGCCGGAGAACTGTTACCAGATATTGAATATTCGTACGCGTCGGAAACCTGGGAAAATTTACCGAATAATTTCAAGAACAAAATAAAAGCAATAAGCCCACGAAAGCTCCTCACACCAGCAATTCACGCCTCTATCTCCACCGCTCTAAGAAATTATGCCTTGGAATTCGTAAGAAAGATAGTAGAAAAAGAGCATCTTGGAAAACTTGTATATGCAGGTGGAGATGATGTCCTCGCTTTTGTTAACCTAAAAGATCTTCTTGATGTCATACATAAGTTAAGGTGGGCTTTTTCAGGAAACATAAAGATAAATTCAAAAGACGAGATCGAAGTGGAGTTAAATAACAATAGTGGTTTTGTGGAAAATGTGGAAAAAGATGAAGAAGGTAATGAAT